>JAUQXC010000060.1 GCA_030834825.1 Thermoflexales bacterium | reverse complement strand
GGGTTTGCAGGAGCTTGACCTCTTCAGCCAACAGGTTTCCTACCGCGGTGCCGCGCAATTGCGCCGCATTTGCCAATTCGGCTGAGGCACGCTCTTGCAGTGTCAGGCGGATGGTCCGATCCACGTAGACGGTTACCACGCCGACTGAGATAAGACTGACGCCCAGGAAGGCGATGAGCAGTTTGGTGCGCAAGGCATAGCTGGCATACGTCCGTGCAAACAACCAGAAGATGACCAGCGCCAGCACGATCGTAATGCCGGCGATAAAAACGTTGAGCACGATCAGGTCTCTGACGTCATAGCGGGGCAGCGGGACGATGCGGTTGGTCAACCAGACATAGACCAGGTATAAAGCGACAGCCGCTAGTGTCTTTTTCCACTGGCCGGGGAGGAGCATACTACCAGTCAGAACCAGCAGTAGAACTCCACCAATAACAATGTGCGGCGTGAGACCATTGAACAGCAATTCGGCCGCACCGTAGACGACGGCAAAAGCCAGCATGATGCTATATCCGGCTGTCTGAAGTCTGCCGCGTTTGATCAAGCGATGGGCTAGTAGGACGAGGACGATCCCAACGGCAAAGACACCTGCTCCCGCCAGAAACTGCCAGGCTCCTGTTTGCAGGGCAAACAGGAGATAGGTGCCCATCGTGATGATCCCGCTGCCAACAGGTATCCAGATCAGCGCGCGCAGCAAGGCTGTATTGCGGACATGCGTCATGGGAAGATCCTGTCGCGGAAGTCCTGGCGCTGGCATTGTGGATGTTGTCGTCACTTCTTCAGGCATAACTGCCTCCACCGACGTTCGTCAATCTGGCTGACTCACCTTACGCGCTGTCACACCCGCGTACGCCTTACCCGCCGCACGCCAGCAGCCCACCGGCTTCCAGTGGAAGCCGGACATGGGCAAGCGGCGGAGGCGCGCTGGGCGTCGCGGGAATGACGACTACAGCGAACTGCGTAAGGTGCGTGACTGAAATGCTCGTCTGCAAAATACCCTGCGCTCAGTTTGTGTTCTCCGGCATCGTCTCGTGCTCGCCGTTGGGCCGTGCTGTGCCGCCCTGCGGTGTCCCCAATTGCGCCTGGGCGTGGGATGTATCCAGCGCCTGGCTCAACTGCTCGGCCGCCGTCTGCAAAATCGATTGCATGTCGGTTGCCTGCCGCAATTGCTGGGCGATTTGATTCAGGCGGGCTTCGCGCCGGGCGCGCCGCTCGGTTTGTTCGATCAAGCGCGCATTCTCAACAGCAATTGCCACTTCGCCGGCCACCGCTTGAATCAGCGCCATCTCATTGGAGGTCCATTCTCGATCGGGCGCGGTATCTTCCAGCCGCAACCGGCCCACCTCGGTGCCGTGAATCAGCACAGGCGCAGAGAGGGCCGCCGGCAAAGGTGACGCAGAACCGTCGCCGGGTACCCCGGGTCCTACATCGATCTTGCGGGCGACGCCGCCTGAAGCTTTCAGATACTGCTGCCAGGCCTGGCCGGTCAAGCGCTGATTGATCTCATCCAATTGTTGGCGAGCCAGTGTCTGTTCGTGCACCAGCTGCAGGTTGCGCACGGTCACGGCAATTTGTCCGGTTAGCGCTTGCAAAGGCTGCGTCTCGACCGCCGTGAAGGTGTGCGGTTCACGATAGACAATCAGCAGTAGACCCACTGGCTGGGAACTGGCGACCAAGGCGTAGCCCAACATGGCCCGCATGTGCATCAAGCCCATGATTTGTTGCTGTTCGGGCGGCGTTGCGGGATTGGTTGCATCACGGATGATATAGGGTTCGCTGGCCAGGGCGGGCATGGCAGGCACCTGTTCTGGAGGGAGACGTGTGCCGCTGGCCAGCAGCAAGGTGCTGTCGTCCGAGGCCCACGATGCCGCCACTTCAAAGTAGGTGTAGCGTCCTGTTTCGTCGCGCGGCCCATACAGCAATAGTTGGGCTGCAGTGGCATCCGGTAGCGCTTTCGTCAGCAGCTCCATCAGGATGCTGGCCGCATCCGGGGCATTTGAGATGGCAGTACTTACTTCATACAATTGACGGGTGCGTTGCAAACTCGCTTGGGCCTGTTGGAACTGCATGGCATTGCTGAGCGAGATGGCGATCTGGTCGGCCATGGACTGCAGCACCACCGCACTGGCCTCGTCGAACGCGGCCATCTGTGTGGCTTGGACATCCAGTGCGCCGATGACGGTACTGCCCACCATCAGAGGCAGGGCGATTTCCGATCGGGTATCGGGGAGCAAGGGATTGGCAAAACGCACAGCTTCGTCGCCCACATCCAACGCGATGCGCGCCTTGCGCGTCTTCATCACTAAGCCCACCATGGACTGGCCGCCGATCTCCAGCTGATGTTTGTGCTCTTTCAGGACGCGCCCGGCTGTGCCCGTCGCTTCGCGCAGCACGGCCCACTTGTTGGTGCTGTCGGCCAGGAAGACGGCTGCGTAATAGAAGCCAAACCGATCAGTGATGAGGTTGACGATCTCACGCAGCAGTTGATTGGTGTCCAGAATGGAGACGGCTGCGCGGCCCACGTCGGTGCTGGCGCGCAGCTGCTCGGTGCGGGCATTGATGCGCTGTTCCAGCGTGCCGATGAGCTCACGCAAGCGCTCGATCGTCGTGTTGAAGGCGTAAGCCAGCGCGCCCGCTTCGTCGTGGCGTCTGATGGGCACGGTCACATTGAGGTTGCCACCGGCGGCCTCAGTGGCGACCGCGGCTACTTCGCTGATCGGTTTCAGAGCGCGCCCAATGACGAACCACACCAAGACCGTCAGTGCCCCCGCGCTCAGTATAAAGATGAGGAAGGCGATGCGCTGAAGCCCGGACATCTGACTGAGAAATTCGCTTTCTTTCTGCTCCACGATGATGCCCCAGCCGTTGGGCAAGCTCTCTAAATAGGCATGCCAGTGCTCGCCGTTTTTGTCTGTATAGGCATACAGACCGCGTGTTGCATCGCGCAAGGCCAACACGGGAATCTTTGTGCTCAACGGTTCAATACTATTGGGATCGACACTCGGATCCACCACCGCAATGGGGCGATTCTGTGCGTCAATCACATATACCTGGCCGGTGTGTCCCAGCCGGTTGGCATTCACCGCCTCACCAATGCTAGGGAGTTCACTGGCAAGCATCGCGACACCTACGATGCGATCAGCCTTGATGATGGGCACTCCCGCGACGAGCGCCGGGCGTCCACTGGTTTGCCCGATGACCGTCTGAAAGGTCACTGGTTCACCATTCCGTGGGCCTTGAAACCATTCGCGGTCCCGATAATCCTTCGCCGCTACATCGTCACTGCGTGCTACATTTAAGCCGTTCAGATCGGTCGTGCTAACCAGATACGTAGCAACTTGATCACCCTGTTGTTTAAAGGCCTGCTGCATCGACTTGAGATACGGTTTCTGCTGTACGGGGTCCATGCTCATAATAGCCGGTTGCGCCGCCAAGGCTTTAAGCGCCTTAATGTTGAGGTCCAGCCAGGTTTGAACGTTGTCTCGCAGCGCCTGCGTATTGTTTTGCAGTTGGTCAGTGGCAGACTGGGTCAGAACATTGCGCGCCTGGTTCATGAGGAGCAGTGCCACGCTGATAAAGACCACGAGTGTCAAACCCAATATCAGCAGCGACAGACGCAGGCGCAAGCTCGGACCGCGCCGTAGAAAGGGACCAGATGTGGGTGAGGATTGAACGGTGGCTGACGCGCTCATGCCTTGACTCCTTCGCCATTTCCGGACCGAGAAGATTGATCGGTGGGCAGGATTTCCACCACGCTGCGTGAGGCCCCGGTCGCCAGGCGTAACTCCTGTGCGGCGATGGTCAGTACCTCGTCCACTGAGCGGGCGTTGCGGATGCGGCCGGTCACGCGATTGATGGTGTGCTCACGCTCGGCATCGCGTTGGGTCTGATCAAACAGGCGCGCGCTTTCCAGAGCGAGCGCCACTTGTTCTGCAACCGTTTCAATGAGCTCCAAATCTTCCTGGCTCAAGGGATGTGCCGGATCATCGTACACGCCCAAGGCGCCGATGGTTTCACCACGCACGGCTAGCGGTGTCACCGCTACCGCCTGCTGCCCAGAACGTGACGTGACCAGGGCCTGCTGTTCGAGCGCTTGTGCAATTTCCGGTTCCCAGACGCTGGCCGCGGGCCGGATCGACTTGCTATCGAATAAATAACCTTCTTGCAGGCTACCTGCCTGGCGATACGTTTGCCAGCCTTCGTGACTGACAGCGGCATACAACCGCTCTGCTTCGTGTAATGCTCCTTCCATCTTCTGTTCGGCCTGCTTGCGCTCGGTGATGTCTTGCGTAAAGCCTACGAACCCGGTAACCTGGCCTTGAATATCCCGTAGCGGAACTTTGGTACTGACCACCCAGCGTCGCTTGCCTGTCGAGTGATCGATGACGAGCTCTTCCCGGTTCAGCAGCGGCTCGCCCAAGCGCATGAGTTCTTGTTCATCGGCGTAATATTGCTCAGCCAGATCTTGTGGGAAGAAATCGAAGTCCCACTTGCCGCGTACTTCTTCTTGCGACTTTGCGCCCATGATATTCAGGTGTACGACATTGTTGATGAGGAACCGGCTGTCCCGGTTTTTGATGTAGGCCGCGACAGGCAAGTTGTCAATGAGTGTGCGCAGCCGGTTGCGTTCCTCGGCCAGTTCCTCTTCAGCGTGCTGGCGTTCGGTGATGTCACGCGAGACACCGACCGTGAGGAACACCTTGCCGGCCTCGTCGAAAATGGGCGACTTCATCGTTTCGAACAACCGCGTTTCACCATCGTGGCGGACGAGCGGCTCTTCCGGGATGCTAAGGATTTGACCGGTTTCCCACACCTGGAGGTCGTCTTTAAGTTGTGGTTGCGCATCCGCTGGCTCAGTGAGGGGTGCGTTCCTCAGGTCCTGCAACTGCTCGATCGACAAGTTGTAGTATTCGCGGAAGGCTTTGTTGGCCCAAACGATGCGCGACTTCTCATCCTTCACCTGGATCAAGTCCCGTACGCCGTCGAGAATCTGCTGATAACGGCGCTCGCTTTCTCTCAAATCTGCTTCAGCCTGCTTGCGCGCTGTGATGTTGCGGCCCAGTCCGATCAATCCTTCAATCTCTCCGGACTCGTTGTAAAGAAATACTTTGGTGGTCGACCTCCAGGCCGGTCTGCCTTGTGCATCCAGCGAAGGTTCTTCACAGTTGAGGAGCGGTTGACCGGATTGGAAGATGGCCTGTTCGTCCCTGTAAAACTTCTCGGCCAGGGCTTGTGGGTAGAAGTCGAAATCCGTTTTGCCCACCAACTCTGCCAGCGATTGGCAGTTAAGCTGTTTAAGCACTGCTCGATTGGCCAGAATGAACTCGCCCTTCCTGTTCTTGACGTAGAGATTGTCCGGCACGGCTTCGATGATACTGCGCATCAACCGTTCGGCTTGTTGAGCGCTATCGATGAGTCGTTTGCTCTCCATGGCGATGGCGATCTGGCCACACAAACCTTCCAACAGCAGACGATCATCGTCGGTCAGTGCGCCTGTCTGAGCGGACTGCACAGCGAGAATGCCCAGCATTTCCTGGCGCAATTTGATCGGGACGGCTAGTTCACCTTTCGTTTCCGGAAGATCGGGAGTGGGGCGCCAGTCTTCAGCCGTCGTCACGTCTGCGGCCAGAATCGATTGACCGCTGGCCGCGGCTGTGCCTACCACGCCATGTCCCATCGTCAAGTGATGACCGGCGGCCAGCATCTTTTGGCCGATCTCGCCATAGCCTGCAATCAGAACCACCGCATCCTGCGCGGGTTCGTAGCGAAAAATTTGCACATGGTAGTAGTTAAGCCGTTCTTTGATCAGCGTTACCATGCGCTCGAAGAGTTCCTGCACATCGGTGGCCGAAGCAATCTCTTGGGCGATCTCGGTCGAGGTCCGTACCTGGAGATCGCGGCGGGCCAGTGACTCTTGGGCCTCTTGTTCCAGGCGGCGCCGTTCGCGAGCTACGATTTCCCAAACTGCCGTTTGAGCTTGCCCCAGGATGCGCCAGACGAAGTTGTTTTCCGCCATCGTCTTAGCCAGGGGCGTGATGATCTCCTGCAGAATGATCACAGCCTGCTGAAACCATTCAGGCTGAAAACCCTGCGCCAGAACTTGTTCCGCTCGTGCGTGAACGTACTGGATCAATTGACGCGCGTCATTAGTCTCCAGACATTGGGCCATGATCTGCAGCACGTGTTGTTCTAGATCGCGACGTGTCGAGTCGGGCAGGTTGGCGTAACCGGGCACCCGGCGCAGTTGAGCGTCATATTGATCGCTCAGGGAGTTCAGGTGTTTCCGAACCTGGTTGGCTAGGCGTTGAGACATCTTACTGGACTCCTTCCAAACCATCCGGCTGGCCAGGGCCTGAGGCCGGGGCCGCTTCCCGGGCTTGGGGTGGTTGACCAAGCTGTCCGGCATCGCCCAGACGGATGAAAGTCTGCCGGCCCAGCGCCGTACCGAGCTCGCGAATAGCGGTGTGAACGATGACTTCAGGATCGGTGGAGCCGCGCACGTGTGAGGTGATCTCGCGCAGGGTTTGCTCGCGGCGAGCGCGGGCCTGCGCCTCGTTAAACAGGCGCGCGTTCTGAATGGCGATCGCGACCTGGTTCGCCACGTTGCCCACCAGCTGTACCGTGTCCGCGTTATAGGCATTGATTTGATAACTTTGGACGGAAAGGATGCCCATCGCTTGGGCGCCAATTTTTAGCGGCACATACACGAGCGAGGCTGAAGGCTTGCTGACATTCCCCAGGGCGCCTTTGATCTCGGTCGTGGCTGCCAGTTCATCGGTGGTGAGCAGCTTCAAGAGCGATTCACCGCTGAGGATGACCTTGCCCGTCAGCGATTCCGGGTTGAAGGGGATGGGCGGTTCTATGTAGCGTCGGCCTTCATCGTAGATGATCGGGAACGAAATGGTATCGGTCGCGCGATCGTAGAGGATCGCAAAGAATGCATCGACCGGGACCAGTTGCAGCAGGCGCAGGTAAGTGAATTCCAGGATCTGCTCAATCTCGGTTTGTTGTGAGACGACCTGGCCCAGCTCGTTGAGCGCAGCCAGCTGGCGGCTGTTGCGCTGGGTTCGCTCCAAGAGCTGTTGGTTGTCGACCGCGGTGGCCACCTGCTGCGATAGTGACAGGTAGGGTCGAATTTCTGCATCGACGAAAGTGTGCGGCCTTTCCGCTTCCAGCAGGAGTGCCCCCAGCTGCCGCCCGCCTGTCCACAACGGCAAGATCGCAATGGCTGCGATTTGCTGCTGTTGCAAAAGCGTGCGGCTGACCTCATCCAGGCGCGGGTCGTCGCGCAGATCGTTGGAAAACAGCGGTTCTTGAGAGAACGCCCACGGCAGTGCCCGCAGGACCTGGGTCGAGAAACGCGTCCCCACCGGTAGCGGAGGAGTGCCCTGTCCGCTGTACCACTTTGCCGAGATAATCGCTTCTGAGATGGCGCCCTGTTCGTCCCGCTCGAACAACCACAGCACCACGCGATTCACATCCGCCACCGGAACGCTTTCAGCCACGATCTGCATGGCGTCATCCAGCTGGGCGATGGTCGCCAGTCGCTGACTGGCTGAATACAGTTGCTCGGTTTCGGCCAGGGCCTGCTGTGTTTGGGTAAATAGCCGGATGTTTTGAACGGCCACGCCCAGCTGATTGGCGATACGGGTCAGGAGGTCGATGTGCGCCGGGCTGTAGGCGTTGAATTGATAGCTTTGTACGGACAAAGCACCGATGACTTTTTGCTCACTGTTCAGCGGCACATACAACAGCGAGGCGGAAGGCCGATCGAGATTGCCAAGCGCCGCAGTGCTGCTGCCGCCGATGTGCTGGACTTCCTGTACGCTGCGATGAATCAAGACGGGTACGCCGCCGGTGATGACCTGGCTGATGTTGGTGCTGGCGGTGATATCCCCTTCGCGCACCGGA
>JAUQXC010000059.1 GCA_030834825.1 Thermoflexales bacterium | reverse complement strand
GAGCGGTTGAATCAAGCCGTGTTCACGGATGGATTCGGCCAGTTCGCGCAGAGCCTGCTCGTCGAACTGGAGGCGGGGTTGATGCGGATTGGGCACGATGGTCCGCACCGGCGTTTCGGTCAGGCCGCTTAAAGGCGCTTCATCCGAGCCGGGCAGCAGCGCGCCAAGTCCTTTTCCCAAGCCGATCTTTTTGTTCATGCTCAACCTCAGGTCTCTGCCCAGTTTAACGTATTTTAGCGACGTTGCCAAACGGCGCCTTAAGCGGTCTTCTGCACCACCGCGTTGAGCCGTTCGC
The DNA here is from genome assembly GCA_030834825.1 of Thermoflexales bacterium. Lineage (GTDB taxonomy): Bacteria > Chloroflexota > Anaerolineae > Fen-1058 > Fen-1058 > Fen-1058. Next base: position 5,023 of record JAUQXC010000059.1, on the reverse strand, counting down.
TCATTACCCGATCGCCTTCCAACAACTCCTCGGCCAGTTGGGCGTAGGCCACGCCACCGGATGAAGTGGGCGCATACGACAGGATGGGTTCGCCGTAAGAAGGTGCTTCACCCAGCCGCACGCTGCGCGGCACGAGCGTGCTGAAAACCTGCTCGCCAAAATGCGACTGGACTTCCGTCACCACTTGTTGTGCCAGACGCATGCGGCTGTCGTACATCGTCATGATCAAGCCGCGCACGACCAACCCCGGGTTCAACCCTTTGCGCACCAGCTGAATGGTGTTCATCAATTGGGAGAGTCCTTCCAGCGCCAGATACTCGCATTGCACCGGAATCAGCACGCCCTGTGCGGCGGTGAGGGCATTCACCGTCAACAGGCCCAATGAAGGGGGACAGTCGATCAAGATGTAATCGTAGTTGGGCAGGATCTCGGTCAGCGCATGCTTCAGCCGCTTCTCGCGATCGGGCATCTCGACCAGTTCGATCTCGGCTCCGGCCAGCTGCGCCGAAGAGGGCGCCAGATCAAGTCGTACGCGCTTGGTCAGCTGCACCACTTGACGCAGCGGCAAATCGTTCACCAGCACATCGTACGTCGAAGACTTGATCTGCTGTTTGTCGAAGCCCAGCGACGAGGAGGCATTGGCCTGCGGATCGACGTCGATGAGCAGCGTGCGCTGGCCGCGTGCGGCCAGGAAGGCACTCACGTTGACAGCGGTCGTGGTTTTGCCCACACCGCCTTTTTGATTGACGAGAGCGTAAATATAAGGCATGGTTACACCGCAAAACACTGTTCAATTTCAAGCGGCGTAGGGATACTCTCTGGACCGCGCCGCGTGATCGATTGAGCCGCGAGGCAATTGGCGAAACGCGCCGCCACAAAAGGATCGTTGCTCTGGCGCAAGCGCACCAGGTACGCCGCCGCAAAGATGTCGCCCGCCCCCGTGGCATCGACGACGGAGACTGTCCGGGTAGGCACGTCAACGCTTGAACCTGCTTGATAAACCGAGCAGCCCTGCGCGCCGCGCGTTACCACGAGCAGGCGCGCCTGCCGCGCCCACTGCTCTACCAGCGCTTCGTCGTAGGCCACATCTTCAATGCTGAGAATCACAGCAGCGGCGCGCGGCAGAACTTCGGCGGCGGCGGCCCACTCGCTCGGACTGACGCGGCCCTGCGCATCCCACTGACGCAACCAACCTTGCGGGGTCGCACCGATCAACGCGCCGGGAAACCGATCGAGCCAGCGAAGATCCACTTCCTGTGCCACCGGGGCCAGATGAACCACATCGGCCGTGAGGGCTGCCGGAAACTGATCGGGTATCAGGCGTTCGGCCACAGCATGCAGGGTCTGTTGCCGGCCCGCGCTGGTGTATACGTTCTCGAAAGTTGTCGTGCGATCGGATGGATACCGTACCACTTCAATATCGGCCAGCGCCGAGCGCACATCTACATCCGATCGTAAACTCGTGAGGACCTGTACCTGGCAACCCAGTGCCTGCGCCATGCGGGAGGCGTAAGTGGCAGCGCCGCCCAACATCCAGCCCCCCGGCACCAAGTCCTGACAGATGTGTCCAATTGCCAAATAACGCATGCGCCATCAACAATGACAAATGACCAATGACAAGTCTGCCTGATTGCCATTGGTCATTGATGCAGGTCACCCGTCAGTGGATGCTAACGCTTATAGGATTGCGGGATGATCGTGACTTTGCGATTCTCGCCCAGGCCTACGCTTTCGGTGCGTACCTGTGCATGATCGCGCAGCGCCAGATGGACGATGCGCCGCTCATTAGCCGGCATGGGCTCCAGAGCGGCCGGCTTGTGCGTCGTTGCGACTCGCTCAGCCATGCGCTGTGCGAGCTGTTTCAACGTCTGGGCACGATGCGCCTTGTAGCTTTCTACGTCCAACACGACGTGCAGGTAGTGCCCCAGTTCTTTCGCCACCAGCAGTCGCATCAAATATTGCAAACTGTCCAACGTTTCACCGCGTCGCCCGATGAGCACGCTGAGCTCGTTGCCGCGAATGTCCAACACCAAGGTTGGTTCATCTTGTTCGTCATAGCCGTTCAACTCGGCCGGGTCACGCGCAATGATTTGCACTTTGTACTTCATGCGTTCCAGCACCGCTTTCAGTAGGCGCTGGGCTATCGCAGATTCTTCGGACGTCACCGGTTTGGCTTCCACCGGTGCGGCGCCAGGCACTGCACCGGGCTGTTTGCGCGTTAAACGCACACGCGCTGTACGACCCGCTTCGGCGGCCAGGATCAGGATGTCAACATCATTACGCGTGACATTCAAAGCTTCCAGCCCGCGGGCGATGGCATCGTCGATGGTTGTTCCGGTGGCTTCGATTGATTGGGGCGCTTCCACGTCGTTGCTCCTTGGCAGAGCGAGGTGTCACTCGCCAATTATTCTTTTTTCTTATTGCCGTCGCCGACGGGACTCTTCAAGGGCTTGGAGGCCTTGCTGCTGACTACAGCCTTGTTGTCCGCCGGAGCAGGGAGGGGCTTGGAACCCTTGCTGGTTGGGGCTGGAGCCGTTTCGGCCGCCAGGAGCGGCTTCTGCTTCCAACGGCGCAGCATGAACCATGACTGCACAGCACCCACCACGTTAGAAACGATAAAGTAAATGCTCAAGCCCGAGGCAAACTGCAACGCGAACAAGCCGAACATCATGGGCATGATGATATTCATCTGGCGGGTCATGGAGGCTTGGCTGGGATCGGCGCTGGGCGTGGCCATCAGCTTTTGCGACAGATATGTCGTGACGACAACCAGTGCGGGCAGAATAAAGACCAGCAGCTGCGCCACCAGGGGCGACAGGCCCTGTTCGACGCTGGGTAAGATGCCCGGCAGACCTAAATCGTAAATCAGGAAGTGCGGGTCGATAGGGATGAGCGAGATCAGATTGGGCAACACCCGATGGGAGAGTTGCTGCAGCTGCAACGGGTTTGTCGCCAGTGAGCCGGTGAGCGCCTGATAGAACGCGATCATGATGACCAGCTGCAAGATGAGCGGCAGACACCCGCCGAACATGTTGACCTTGTTCTCTTTATACAACGCCATCTGGGCCTGGGCAAATTTGTTGCGATCGTTGCCGTACTTCTTCTTGAGCTCTTCCAGCTGGGGCGCCAGCTCGGCCATCTTCCGCGAGTTGCGCTGCTGCGGCAGGGTGAGCGGCAGTGTGATCAAACGGATCACAATCGTGGCAACGATAATCGCCATGACGAAGCTGTTGCCCAGCGCGCCGTAGAGCAGCAACAGCATGTTGACGAGGGGTGAGATCAAAATATCCACTGTGTTTTCCTCTCGACCGGGCTTGGTTCTGGGTGCTGCCTATTGCTGCCTGGCCGGATAGAGCCACATCTCTTGGCCGGTGTTCTTATTCAGCCCTATCAGTCGAACGGGATTGCCTCCCGCCAAGCTGGGCAAAACGATCAGGGTTGTGTTGGTGACGACGGGTGTGACCAGCAAACTTTCGCCCTCGCGCGCCTTGTAGGCTTCCGGCCATATCGATTGGCCGGAAGCCGCCTTAAAAGCATACAGGCGATTGCGATCGGTGCCAACGTAGACGATGCCGTCGTCCACCAGCGGTGTCATCTTCACGCCGCCTTCCACCTTGACCGACCACTTCTTGTTTTGTCCGCTGGCGGCATCCAGCGCGTAGACGTTGCCGCCTTGATCGCCAAAGTACAACGTGCCGTCTACCAGCGCCGGGCCATCCCATACGCCACCTTCGGCTTTATAAGACCACTTGAGTTGACCATTGTCCGCGTTGACGGCGTAGAGCACTCCTCCGAAGGATCCCACATACACTGTCCCGTCGTAGAGCGTCGGTGAGCCGACTAAGGCATCAATCTCAGTGCCATCATTGGGAAACCGCCAGACTTGATTGCCGTTGCTCTTGTTGATGGCATACAGGTGATGATCTTGTGAGGCAGCATAAACCTTCTCTTCATCCACCACGACGGTCGACCAGATGCGCGCCTTGCTATTGAAGGGGGCCGGCCAGTAGGGACGTCCGTCTTCCGCCTTCAAAGCAAACACGGCACCTTTGCCGTCGCCAAAATACAACACATCCTCATCCAAGACGATCGCCCCGTAGATGTTACCGGGGATGTAATCGGTGGTGGTCAGAGGGTAGCTCCACTTCAGGTTGGGCCTGATCTCTGAGCCACGTTCAATGCTCGTATAAGCCACGACCTGTCCGTTGTTGCCGTTCATTTGCTCGGTGCCAACGTACATGATCTTGCCGTCAGGCCCCAGCGCTGGATTGGTGTAGAACCCGATCGCGGCATTGGCTGATTCGATTGGCCAACCGTTTAGTGCATTGCCAGCCGTATCTCCAGCGATATTGACGGCGACCAGCTGATTCGCGGACGCCAGATAAGCCGTGTTTCCTTGGACGGTGTAACCCGGCCAGCTAGTGACGGGGGGTGGGCCGCCGCAAGCGGCCAGAACAAACGGGAGCACAACCAGTGAGACGACAAGTAGCCATCGTCGAGCTATAAAGCGGATCAAACAACCTCCAAGATCAGGGAACAGGATCGTAACCACCAGGATTGAATGGATGGCAACGGGCTACGCGTTTGACGGTCAACCAACTGCCTTTGAGTGCACCATGTTTTTGTAGTGCCTGCACGCCATACTCCGAACACGACGGATAAAAACGACAGCTGGGTGGCAGCACGCGCGACAACGTCCGTTGATACACCTTGATGAAGAAGATGAAAATAAGATTCATGCTTCATCCCCTCCCACCTGCCGATTGCTCTGCCAGACCTTGGCCCGTTGCAGCGTCTCAGTCAGTGCGGCAGCCAGCTGTGTGACGGTCGCCTCAGTGCTGGGTGCACGGGCAATCAGGATCACGTCGACACCACTGTGAATGTTCGGATACACCTGCCTCGTGGCTTCACGCAATTTGCGTTTGAGGCGATTGCGCAGCACGGCCCCGCCCAGTTTTTTTCCGGCCGCCACGCCGATTCGGGAGGACGCCGCCAGCCGATCGGTCTACGGCAGCACAATGAG
>JAUQXC010000659.1 GCA_030834825.1 Thermoflexales bacterium | reverse complement strand
AAGCGATCAACCGCGTCATCGAAATCGACCGGTCGACTCTAGTCCGGCGGGAGATTTGGGCAAACCGGCTCTACGACATTACTTACACGGCTAGCGATACTTCGGCCATGATCGATCAGGCGGTAGGCCCCCTCGAACCGGGCGGCGGGAGTTTTCTGGTTCTTAGGGTAGCGCCCTGTTGTGATGGGATTCTTTCGCAACCGCACGTGATGCTTGTGGTCAATGTCGCTTCGGGTAAGGAAATGTTTTTAGGCGACGTCGGCAATGTCAACGTTGATTCCATTGAAAAGGTGGTTTCTTATCAGAAACTCGGTACTCAGCGGCTTAAGTGCGGGCCTGATCGTGTGGTCGGGTGCGACCAGGATGGATATTGGACGCTGTACGAGCCGTCGGGTGAGTTGCTGAAACAGCCGTTGCCGTAAAAAACGACCAGCCTATGCTGAGGCGGATCTTAACCTGGAGAATTCCGTTTCGCGCATCACAAAAATTCTGCGAGGAAAGTACGATGTCTCTTTTCAAGTGTCTTTTCAAGTTGGCCTTTGTAAGTTTGCTGTTCGCTGCGTGCACGACATTGGAGGTTGGGGTGGAGCAGAAACCACATTCTCTACGCCCGACCCCTACCAGGAAGGCGGCCCAAGTTGCTATTGCCACTGCCACGGATGCTGACGTTGTGGCGACCGCTTTGGCACGCTTAACGATCACGCCGTCGCCTACACCCACACCCGACGTCCGTGTGTATGTAGGGACTCCCCAACCGGGCGCCCTTTATTGGGGTTTTGCCGAGGAAAAACCGGTGTTGTTTGCGCATGAGCGCAATTCTTCGCAAGACCCAAACTTGGGGGTGATCCTGCACTTAGATGGAAGCAATCGCTGGTCTTTCGACTTTCAAAAACTCTCTTCTCCCTATGTGGTGTATACGGGTGAAGCGCAAATAGAGCTGATCCAGGCTAAGCTGGATGGGTGGGAAAAGTTCGTGTATGTCTCATTCATTACCAATTGGCTTGCTGTAGATGGAAACACTACTCCGGCAAACTACAATCGACTGATCGAAATCAACCTGAAGACGCTTACTCATCGCGAGCTTTGGACGCACGACATCATGGACGACACCTATCCAGACTTTCATGGTGCTGCCATAGTCGAGGAGATATTCGATCCGCATCAAATGGTCGAGGCAGCCCAGGAGAGCAAAGGTCGTTTCTTGGTTCTGAGGTTGCTGCCCTGTCATGGCTGTGAACCAACTCCGCCACATGCGATGCTGGTGCTCAATGTCGATACGGGACGAGAAGTGTATTTGGGCAAGGTGGGTAACGTCAATATAGACTTCATCGAAAAGGTAGTTTCCTATCAGAATTTGGGCGAGCAACGCGTCAAGTGCGAACCCAATCCGCTCTGTGGTCCCGATGGCTATATGACGTTGTATGAGCCGACAGGCGACTTGCAGAAACAGCCCTTACCTTGAAGTAATCGGTTGTACTCTTACGTGCGCTGAGCCCTTGCTTAGCGTACGTTTTGTGTCTACCGGGGACAGAGCAGCTGTTATAATTCGCCCGCAATACTTATTCGGGAAGCGGGGAGAAAATGGCTCAAGTGAAAGAGCAGGCTTTAAGAAGCCTCATCCGTAAGATGGGGCGTGTGCTGGTGGCTTATTCTGGCGGCATTGATAGCACACTGCTGACCGTGGTGGCACATCAGGAGTTAGGAAGCAGCGCCGTGGCGGTGACGGCGGTCTCGCCGAGTCTGCCCAGCGCCGATTTGGAAGAAGCGAAGACCATCGCGCAGCAATTCGACTGTGCGCACGTGTTGATCGAGAGCCACGAGCTTGACGATCCGAATTATCAGGCGAACACGCCGCTGCGTTGCTACTTTTGCAAGCACGAAGTCTACGGTGAGTTGGTCGACTACGCGCGCGCTCACGACTTCACTTTCATCATTGACGGCACCAACCTCGACGACGTGGGCGATATCCGTCCGGGGCGCAAAGCCGCGGCGGAGTATGGCGTGCGCTCGCCCTTGATCGAGGCGCAGTTCACCAAACAGGATGTACGCGATCTGGCACGGGCGCTGGGTGTGCCCAATTGGGATAAACCGTCGGCGGCGTGTTTGTCGTCGCGCATTCCGCACGGCACCGCGGTGACCATCCAACTGTTGTCGCAGGTGGAGCAGGCCGAGCGGGTGCTGCACGGTCTGGGCATTCGTCAGGCGCGGGTGCGACATCATGGTGAGGTGGCGCGTTTGGAAGTCTCGCCAGAGGATTTTGAAACGGTGCTGAACCGGCGCGAAAAGATCACAGAGCAGCTGCGGGCGATCGGATACACGTTTGTCGCGCTGGATCTGGTCGGCTACCGCACGGGCAGCTTGAACGAGATACTTAAAGTGAAGAGCAATGCATGAAGTGTAATTGGAATCGAGGTTTTAGCAGCCCAATGGTGTGCCAGGAAAAGGTGGCAAATTCGTCATGCCCGAGTGCTTCCATCGGGCATCCAGACCACTGACAAGCGAGATGTGCCGTCAAACCGCTGGATTCCCGCCATGCCGTACCCAGGCCCCCCTGGAGCCTGGTGGCACGCTGGCGCGAGCGCGCGGGAATGACAACTGAACGGCTAAGAACTGTAACGGGAAAACATGAGTCGAGAGAAACTGGAATCGATATTGAAAGAGGTGGCGGCGGGTTCGCGCTCGATCGCTGAGGCATTGGACGATCTGCGCGATCTGCCGTTTGAAGATGTGGATGTGGCCATGCTCGATCATCATCGTGCGTTTCGCACGGGCGTGCCGGAAGTGGTCTATGGTCTGCACAAGACGCCCGCGCAGATCGCCGCGATTGTCGCGCGGATGGTGGCCCGCGATGGCCGGGCCTTTGTGACGCGGGCTTCCACCGAAGCGGTGCTGGCCGTGCAAGAGAACCATCCTGAAACACGGTATTTTGAAACGGCCCACATCCTGGCCGTGGGTGAGTTTCCTGCGCCCGTGCCCGATCGTTTTGTGGCCGTCGTTACGGCGGGCACTTCAGATTTGCCGGTCGCCGAAGAAGCGGCGATCACACTGGAGTGGCTTGGCACGCGCGTCGAGCGAGTGTATGACGTGGGTGTGGCGGGCGTGCATCGCTTGTTGAGCCGGCGCGAATTGTTGTGGCAAGCCAGTGTCGTGATCGCCATCGCAGGCATGGAGGGTGCGCTCGCTACGGTCGTGGGTGGATTGGTGGACTGCCCGACGATCGCGGTGCCGACCAGCGTCGGGTATGGTGTCAGCTTCAACGGCCTGGCGGCGCTGCTGGCCATGTTGAATTCGTGCGCGCCCGGCGTGTCGGTGGTCAACATCGATAACGGTTTTGGCGCGGCCGTGTGCGCGCGTATGATCGTCGCGCAAATGTAGGGCGAGATGTTATCTCGCCTGCGCAAGTTGCCAACTTGCGCTACAGTTCTCGATAAGAAGGATGTGATGCGTATAGCGTACATCGATTGTGTCGGTGGCGCGAGCGGCGATATGCTGCTCAGTGCGTTGGTGGATGCGGGCGCGGCCGAAGAGAGGGTGCGCGCGATCCCAGCGGCTCTGCATCTGCCCGATTGTGCCGTGACTTTCGAACGCGTGATGCGTGGCGCGTTAGCGGCCTTACAGGCCAGGGTGAGCACTCCCCACAACGAAGCTCACCGCCACGTCCCCGAGCTGCTTGAGATCATCGATCGCGCGGAGATCTCCGAGCGGGTGAAGCAACAGGCCCGATCGGTTATTCAGCGTTTAGCGGAGGCCGAAGCGCGTATTCATCACAGCCCGATCGAATCCGTGCATCTCCACGAAGTGGGCGGCGATGATGCGTTAATCGACATCGTCGGCGTGCTGGCGGCGTTGGAGAATTTGCAGATCGAACAAGTCTATGTTTCGCCGGTACCGTTGGCGCGCGGCTGGACCAAATCGCTGCATGGTAATTTGCCCTTACCGGCGCCGGCAACCCTGGCGCTGCTGGAAGGCATGCCGATCCGCTACGTAGATGAGGTGGAGCAGGAATTGGTCACGCCCACGGGCGCGGTGCTGCTCAAGTCGTTGGCGCACGAGTTCGGCGGTTTCCCGGCGATGACGCTGGGGCGGGTAGGGGTGGGCGCAGGCCGGCGTGAGCTGCCGTTTCCAAATATTGTGCGTGTGTGGTTGGGTGAAACATTGACGCGCAATGCAGGGCTGATCGTCGAGACATTGACGGTGCTTGAAACCAACATCGATGATCTCAATCCACAGGTGTATGAGCATGTCCTGAATCGTCTCTTAGCGGCAGGGGCATTGGATGTGACCTTGACGCCCATGCAGATGAAGAAGAATAGGCCGGCGATCCAACTGGCGGTGTTGTGCCGGCCCAATGAGGCCGATGCTCTGCTGCCCATTATTTTCACGGAGACGCCGACGCTCGGCGTGCGGCGCTCGACCGTCGAGCGGGTGAGTGTGCCGCGCTCGATCGAGCCGGTGGCGACGCGCTTTGGATCG
>JAUQXC010000658.1 GCA_030834825.1 Thermoflexales bacterium | reverse complement strand
AAGTGTCCACTCTTGGGGAGATTTACAGATCATTCACACCACTATTGCCGATACGAGCCTTAACTCGGGGGCGGCTATCTTTTTCGAAATTGGAGCGCTCTTCATCACCGATACCTTGATCGCCAGCCACACGATCGGCATCCAACGCAGCCCGTTTGCCACAGGCGTGCACGAAGACTACAATCTCTTCTACGGCAACAGCGCCAATACCAGCGGCGTGATCACGGGTGCGCACAGTCTCGTAGGTGATCCACGTTTTGTCGATCCTTCACACGACGACTATCATCTACGCTTCGATTCTGCCGCGATCGATCACGGCGTCGATGCGGGCATCTACACCGATCTCGACGGTAACCCGCGTCCCTATGGCACAGGCTTCGACATTGGGGTCTACGAGTATATGGTTGGGCCGCGTTACGTGGCAACAACGGGCCATGATGCTGAGAACGACTGTCTCACTGAAACGAATCCCTGCGCCACCGTGCAGCACGCCATCGATGTGGCGAATGAGGGTGAACAAGTCCTCATCGCCAGTGGTTTATACACGCAGAGTGCCACGCTCTACAAGCCGGTCGGCCTGACCGGCGTCAGCAGCGACACGACGATCCTCCACGCCGTGGCAGGCCAACGCGTCCTCACCGTGACCGGTGCGACCATCAGCCATTCGGTGGTGATTTCGGGGTTGACGTTTACGGGGGGCGAAGCCGACTATGGCGGCGCGATTCGAATCGACAGCACCGAGGATATCCTGATCGCCAATGCTCGTTTTGAAGACAATCAGGCGAGCAATGGTGGTGGTGGTGTGTGGTTCCATGGCCAGTATGATCTGAACCAGGAATGGCCTGCGTTTACCATCAGTAATACATTTTTTGTCAGCAATTCTGCCATGGTCGGCGGGGCCATTGACATTGCGAACGCTCACGACTCTGAAGGTAACAGTACTATCAAAGTGCTTGGAGGATATTTTGAACGCAACACGGCTCAGTATGAGGGCGGAGGGATATGGCTTGAAAACAACCCGTCTCTCTTTGTTGAAGGCACGACCTTCTTAAGCAATACTGCAACATCCGACATAGGCGGTGAAGGTGGCGCTATCTCTTCGTGGGGCGGTACAGTTACTCTGAACGGCGGGTTCTTTCAAGGGAATAGTAGTAGCGCCAGCGGCGGTGGATTATACGTCAGTGGCGCCACAATCATAACCAACGTTGACTTTATCGGAAACACGGCTGGGCAAAATGGGGGCGGCTTCGTTTGCATAAACGGCACGCCCTGTTCACTCAATACAGCCAATACAAATTTTCTCGGTAACACCGCTGGCGGTAGTGGTGGTGGTGCTGCATGTAACGGTTCGATCATCCTCAGTGGTGGGCAATTCATCGGCAATACTTCACAAGAGTCTGGAGGCGGGTTAGACGCCAGCGGCGCATCCGTACTCATTACTGGCACACGTTTCCTTAATAACACTGCTAGCGAGGCTGGATATCCCTGGGGCTTGGGCGGTGGACTAGCGGCAGGAGAGGTTAATATTACTAACGGATATTTCAAGGGTAATATCAATCTTGGAGAAAACGGTGGCGGACTATGGGCAGGTAAATTTATCATTACCAACACAGATTTTGTTAGCAACACAGTCACAGGCTGGGGAGGTGGTGCATCGGGCAACGAGGCCATAATCCTTGGAGGACGTTTTGAGCGTAATTCCAGTGGCGGTGCGGGAGGTGGAATATCAGTGAACTTTGCTTCAGTCAGTGGCACAAGTTTTATCAGCAATACGAGTGATGTTGTAAATAGTCCCATCGGAGGTGGTGGCGCCTTTGTGGTTATTCAGAGTGAAGTCAGCCATGCTCATTTTGAAGGCAATCAATGTCTAGCCACTGGGTGTAATGGCGGCGGAGCACTCCTCGAGGGTGACAGCCATGTCGCTAATACACTTTTCTCCAACAACCTTGCCAATGGCGATGGTGCCGCAATTGCCACCAACGCGCCCGGCCGGCATGAATTTTCACATCTTACTATAGCAGGAACAAGTTTCATTACCCAGCCTGCCATCGCCGTCTTGAGCGGGACACTTCACCTAACCAACACCATCATCGCCAGTCACACCATCGCCATCAGCAATACCGCTGGAACGGTCACCGAAGACTACAACCTCTTCTTTAACAATCTCATCAATACTGTCGGCGTGACGAGTGGCGGGCGCAGTCTCATCGGCGATCCCAAGTTTGTCGATCCGCTCCACGGCAATTACCGACTGCAATTTGGCTCGGCCGCGATCGATCACGGCGTCGACGCGGGCATCTACACCGATCTCGACGGTAACCCTCGTCCCTTTGGCCCAGGCTTCGACATCGGGGCCTGGGCATTCACAGGCGGGCCGCGCTATGTGGCAACCACCGGCAGTGATACGGGGAACAACTGCCTGAACCAGGCAAGTCCCTGCGCCACCGTGCAACACGCCATCGATGTGGCGAATGACGGTGAACAAGTCCTCATCGCCAGTGGCTTATACACGCAGAGCGCCACGCTCTACAAGCCGGTCAGTCTGACCGGCGTCAGCAGCGACACGGCGATCCTCCACGCCGTGGCAGGCCAACGCGTCCTCACCGTGACCGGCGCGACCATCAGCCATTCAGTGGTGATTTCGGGGCTGACGTTTACGGGGGGCAAAGCTGATTACGGTGGTGGCCTATTGATCACTGATACGGCGCGACCTCTGATTCGCGCTTCAATCTTCGTCAGCAATGCGGCCAGTGTCAACGGCGGTGGGTTGTACGCGCAAAGTGATCTGACGTTAATGGACAGCCGTATCGTCAGCAATGTAGCTGTCAGTCAAGGCGGGGGCTTATATGCGCCCGGTCCTAATCTTGTCCTCACCAACACGGATTTCATAGGCAACGTTGGCGGTGGCGCGATAGCGGGGGATTGGGATCATCTCTCTCAGGTTAATGTCACTGCTGGCGGTTTTATCAGTAACGACGCCGGCCTGTCAGTCTATGGATCATTACACATGAGCGGCACACAAATTCTTAGCAATACTGGCAATGCGCCTCTCTTTGGTGCCGGAGTGGGCATTTACCAGGGAACGGCCACCATCGTCAATTCACACTTTGAAAACAATGACTGTAGTGTATCAGATTGCGATGCTGGCGGTTTATCCTTTTACCGTGGCGTTGTTCCCTCGCTCGTCATTAGCAACTCTGTCTTTATCGGCAACGCCCCAGGCGGTGTCTATGTCCATGACTACGGCCAGGTGACCGTGACCAATAGTCTGTTCGAGCGAAATATTAACACCGAAGACGGTGGCGGAATGACTCTTTGGCAGTCATCGCTAACCGTGACTGGCAGCACATTCATCAACAATACGGGGGGAACACTGGGCGGTGGGGGCATACAAATCCTTGGTGAGGTGACACTCATCAACAGTCACTTTGGGGGTAATTCCAGCACATTCGCAGGCGGTGGGTTTTACGCGATGGGCAATGCTTATCTAACCAATACCCATTTCATAAGTAACACGGCGGACTCGGAAGGTGGAGCTGCCTTTGTGGGAGGCACGGCTTATATGACGGATAGTCGTTTCGAACGAAACACCTCTGGCGGAGGAGGCGGTCTGTCAGGGGGGAGTTTCTTTATTACCCGGACACAGTTTCTTAGCAATACCGGGACAACAGTGGGCGGTGGAATAATGGCCATTGGCCCCTTGGTAGCTAACAATAGTCAATTCATCGGCAATCAGTGTCTCAATGTCGGTTGCACCGGTGGCGGATTATATCTCCTGGGGTACGGAGGACCGGGTGAGTTTGTCAATACTGTCTTCGCCCGTAATCAAGGTCACGGTGCCGCTATGTTCGTGGATGCTGGCAATCAAGTTTCATTACGGCACGTCACTATCGCTGATGCTACCTCCAATGTGCAACCCGCCCTTGTCATCTTGAGTAGCACCTTGAACCTGACCAACACCATCATTGCGAGTCACACGATTGCCATCAGCAACATGGGCGGCACCGTCTATGAGGACTATAATCTCTTCTTCAACAACATCACGAACACCGTCGGCGTGACGAGTGGCGGGCACAGTCTCATCGGCGATCCCAAGTTCGTCGATCTACTCCACGGCAACTACCACTTGCAGTCGGGTTCCGCTGCGATCGATCACGGCGTCGACGCGGGCATCTACACCGACCTCGACGGCAATCCGCGTCCCTTTGGTGTAGGCTTCGACATCGGGGCGTATGAGTTCGCGACGATAATGTATCGCACGTACTTACCCATCGTGCTGAAGTAATCAACTCTGCCACAAACAGAAAGGCTCTGTCGGGAATGATATCCGACAGAGCCTCTTTCATCCTTCAGCCTTCCGCCCTCATCCTTGCGTTCGGAATTCTCAGCACCACCAGCAAACCGACCAACGGCGCCAGCATCGTGACGATGAACAACGTTGGAAAGGTAGTGGCCCGCAGCAGCAAGCCGCCGATCGTCGGCGCGATGACGGTGAGTCCCCCGATCGTGTTGGAGAGGCCCGTATAGGCGGTGCGTTCGCCGGGCGGCGCAATATCCAGCACGTGCTGCAAGAAGCCCAGCAGGAACGAGCCATCCGTTGCGCCCAGCGCCACAAAGATCAACGCGGTGCCCATCGTCGCCAGCGTCACACTCTCGCGCGCGAAGAGATTGAGCAGCAGCGCCAGCAACGGCGGAATCAACGCCAACAGCATGGCGATCCGCATCACGATGTGCGCCCCGCGCTTCTGACTGATGGATCCCAGGATGAGGCTCGACGTCACACCGCCAATCGTCTGTGCGGCCAGAAACAAGCCGACGTTATCCTTGGGCACATGGAGGACCTCGGTCGCGTGCACCACGTAGAACGGCATGGCAAAGCCGATGCCGCCGATGAGGATGCGCCCCAGCGCGTTGAGGCGGAAAGCCCGATCGGCTTTCAGGATGCTCCCCACATGCTGGCGCAGATTCAATTGCGCCGAGACATTTTGCTGCGTCTCACTGCGGGGCTCGATAAAAAAGGTCAACGCCGCCCACGACAGCATGACACAGAACGCGGCCAGTCCCACCAGCAGCGCATAGTTGTACGGAAAGGCCGGACCGGACATGCCCAGCGCCCACGCCACCACAAACGACGAGAGGAACTGCGCCGCGAAGGCGGCCGACTGGGTCCAGCCTAGAATCTTGCCGCGAATATAGGGCGGGAACATCTTGCTGATCACGTCAAACCACGCGACGGCCGCCCCCGCGTCCAGCCCGCGAAAGATGATCAGTGCAACCGGCAGCATGATCGCCAGGGCCGTCGTGTTCAAATTCAGCGCCAGGGCCAGGGCAAAGAACGCCAGACTGATCCGGCTAAAGAATGCCAGCTTCACCAACACCGGCTTGTTGTACGGCCGGCCGGCCAGGCGGCGTCCCACCGGCAGTTGCGGCAACAACCAGAGGCCGGTATAGATCGTCGTGATCAAACCCACAAACGGCTCGGACTGGGTTAAGGCCAGCGCCATCGTCGGCAGCACGGTGCTGTAGCCGATGAAGCCCAGCGCCGCGCCGAATCCCCCGCTGTCGATCATGCTGGCCGTGGTGTTACGCTTCAGCGAGCGCATGACCAGAATTTCTGCTTTCTGATCCTTGATTTCTATTTTCGGACTTTCGCCTTCGAGTTCAATCATATTTCCTCACACGCCAAACCGCCGTCACGGCGAGCACTTTTCAGAAAAGCAGTCTCCCGGCCAAGCTGCAAACAACGTCTTGTCGGAGATTGCCCTGTCAGCCGCACCCACCGCGGCCTCCTCGCAATACCTGCGCCGCAAGCGATCGCTTGCGGCGCAGGACAGGCGTGACGACGGCTTAAGAATGTTTTCGATTATAATACCCGTCGCCATGATC
>JAUQXC010000657.1 GCA_030834825.1 Thermoflexales bacterium | reverse complement strand
ACTGCTGGGGTTCTTCAACTTTGTGAAGAACGATCAGCGCCAGATCAATGCACTGCGCAATCGCGACTTCGTGGCTTTTGCGCGCATCTACAACGGCCCCGGCCAGCCCGATTTTTATGGGGGTCTGATCAAGGGCGTGGTGGATGGGTTTGGCACGCTGGCCTAACAGATTGGTATCCCATGCCCAAGTCTGATCAACCACCCAGCTATACCGCCTTGGCCCATCAAGTCGTGCAGGCGGCGCGTGAGCCGCTGCCGTTTGATGAAATTATGCGGCGCGTGCACCGGATCAGGCCGATCGACACGAAGAATCCCACCAATACCATTCGCAACGCGCTTAGCCAGAGCCGGCTCATCGTCAACACGGGTGATGGGCGGTATGGCTGGATACTGAGGCTGATCAATGGCTCGGTCATGCGCGTCACACTCACCACGTCCGCTTTGAGCGGCACGGCGATCGAGTTGGGCGACGACACGCGTGAGCTCTTGTGGCCCACGTTCTTCGAGATCCAGGCACGCTGTGACAGAAGCCCGATCAATTTGCGGCTACCCGATCGCACAACGGTCAAGATGGAATTGGCACACTTGCACGATTCACAATGGGGGATGGCAGGCCCGGTCGAGTTCTGGCGCTGGTTCAAGACACTGCGGGCCAAGGTCGGGGATCAGCTGCTGTTGCGCGCTATCACTGGCGAGCAGAAACTGTACGCCGTAGACTATCAACCGCGTGCGGCACGGGATGAGGCGGCTATTGCAGCGCGCAACCAAGCTGTGGTGCAAGCAGCCGTGGCGCGCCTACGTCGTTCGCCGTATGGCATGGCCGATTGGGACCTGATACCTCATCTCTTGGCAACCGGGCTGTATCGCGATCCCATCCCACCCGATCCACTTGCTGAGATTTGGACGGAAGACATCTGGCGGCCCGTGTTGGCGGAGAAGAAACCACCCAGCCGCACGTGGGTGCGGATCGCGACAACACCGCATAACAAAGAATACCCTGCCGACTTGCCACGCGAGCACCAAGCGGGGCCTGATCGACGTCCACGCCCTTCACGTCAGGCCCAGCGCGGGCCGGTGAAGACCTTTGTGCTGCGCGTGTCGCATCGAGCTTTGCCCAAGGTCTGGCGTGACATCGAAATCGCCGCTGATCAAACACTGGAAGACTTGCATCTGATGATCCAGCAAGCGTTTGATTGGAACGACGATCATCTCTATTCGTTTTTCATGAGCGGACAGGTATACGATCAGACCACTGAGATAGGCAGCCCATGGTCAGAAACGAAGCGTCACACTCAGCGGGTCACAATCGGCGAGCTCGATCTCTCGGTATGTTCACAGTTTTTGTATTATTTTGACTACGGCGACAGCCACGAATTCGACGTGCAGGTAAAGCAGATCAACGCCGCTGCTCCCACTGGGAATTATCCACGCCTGGTCGCACAACATGGTCAGGCCCCGCCACAATATCCCGAGATTGACGAAGAAACCGGCGAGATGGCCTGGGACCCCTACGCGCGCCCGGCGTTGGTTGAAAGCCCGCTCGACGATACCAAGCGCTCCAATCGAAAAATGTTGCACCGCATTTGGCAAAGGGCACAAGCCGGCAAGTCTTTACAGGGTGAAGAGGCGCTGCTGGCGGAGATTATGCGTGAACACCCCGAATGGCATCACGTTTGGAACCGTCTGGACAAGATCAGCGATGCCCAATTGGAAAAGGATGGTGTAAATCCGGTGATGCACCTGGTTGTCCATGAAACGATCCTCAACCAGATCACCGGCGCCTTGCCGCCGGTCGCAGAGATTTATCAGAAGATCCTGGCGCAGGGCATCGACCGGCATGAAGTCATCCACCGGATCGGCGCAGTTTTCATGGAAGAGTTCTATCGCGCGCTCAAAGCCGACCGGCCTTTCGATGAAACGCGCTACCTCCTGCAGCTCAAACAGTTAGTTCACGGCAAAGCACAGCCACTGCGCCGTGAGCCGCGCCCCCGACGTCGCCGCTGACCTGCTATGCGCCTTATCTGCCTGTCGCGTGTGCTGCGCCTCGCTTTAATGGCGCTGCTCGTTGTCGTCGCCGGCGTGGCACTCCTCGTCGGCGGATTCTTCTTCTGGCGCGATCATCGCCCGCAGCCGGTCAACGCACGCGTCGAGTTGTTCGACGGGATCACCTTCATTCGCGATGTGCGCCAGCAGCCGCGACCGCTGGTGATTAGCGTCGTGCAAATCGAGCTCAATACGCCGGGGTTGAGTTTCCTCGTCACGCCGAGCGATCCGGTGGACGGACATGAGGTCCGCGCGCAAACCGTCTCGCAGTTCCTCCATCAGCACGATCTGCAACTAGCCATCAACGGCGATTTCTTCTGGCCCTGGTGGTATCACACCCTCTTCGATTACTATCCGCACGACAACGATCCCACGGATGTGAACGGTTTTGCAGCCTCGCAAGGTCAGGTCTATTCCGAAGAAGAGGAAACCGATCCGCGTCCGACGTTGTTCTTATCCCAGGACAATCGCGCGGGCATCGATCAACCGATCGGGGCGGTGTATAATGCGATCTCAGGCATCCCGTTGATCGTCGAAGACGGCCACATCAGCGATCAGATCAAGCCGGAGGAGTATTACGCCGGACTGCATCCGCGCACGGCGCTCGGGTTGGATCGCGACAGAAAGACGCTGCTGCTCTTCATCGTCGATGGCCGCCAACCCAACTACAGCGAAGGTGTGACCCTGCCGGAGTTGGCGCAAATTGTCATCGAGCATGGAGCCTATACGGCGATCAATCTCGACGGGGGTGGATCATCCACGTTGGCGATCGAGGATTCAGCGGGGCGACCACAGATCCTCAACTCGCCCATTCATGCGTCGATACCGGGGATGGAACGGCCGGTGGGGAATCATCTAGGGGTGTATGCGCGGAACAGAAGCACATCACCATAGATTCCGTCATTGCAAGGAGCGCATCCTGAGCGCAGCGTAGCGAAGTCGAAGGACAGCGACGAAGCAATCTTGTACCTAGATTGAGATTGCTTCGCAAGCCCTGCCCGCAAAGCGGAGGCACGCTAGGCGAAGACGCTCGCAATGACGCTGGTTAAGCACACCGCTGACTCAGAAATCCGTTCAGTGAACATTACATCAAACGAAGGTCTATCGAAATCATGACTGATCTTTTTCGCTACAGTCAGCAATTACATACTATCTTCGATTTGCTTGGAGACAACGAAAACGACATTACAGCCAGCATAGGCTGGGCATCAGCCCAATCTGAGACATTTCTTACATGCCTGCTCAAGGAGGTATTTCCCGATCAGTATCTGGGTCAAAAAACAGAGATACGATTACAAGATGCAGCTGGGAGCATTGATTACGGGTATACTGACATCGAAATCGAATCTGATCGCATTCATGTCATTATTGAAGCTAAACGCGGCTGGCATCTGCCTGATAGAAACCAACTTGAAAAATACGCCGTGCGCTTCAAAAGCAAGAAGGTAAAGAACGCAGTGGTAGTTATGGCTGAATGTGTACCAACCTATGCTGCAATGCATCTCCAGAGGATGGTAGGGCAAATACCTGTGCACTACCTAAGTTGGAAGCAGATAGCACAAATCGCTGACCAATGCGCCGGGCAAGCAACTCGCAAAGAAAAGTATTTGCTTCATGACCTGCATACTTATCTTCGGGGGATAATGAGCATGCAAAACCAGAATTCCAATTTAGTCTACGTTGTTTCTTTAGGCACCGATACGCCGGAATGGTCAACTGTATCATGGATTGAGTTCATTACCAAAAAGAAACGCTACTTTCATCCGTATGACAAAAACTGGCCCAAAGAACCTCCAAACTATCTTGGGTTCCGCTATTACGGCCAGCTGCAAAGCATTCACCATGTTGAAGGGTATGAAATCGTATCAGACCTACATACTCGCATCAAAGAAATTAGAAGTGGTATGAATTGGGGAGATATGGCCTTGTATACGCTCGGGCCTCCGATCACCCCTCAACATATAGTTAAAACCGGTAATGTCTATGGGCCTGGACATGATTGGGTAGCACTCGATTTGCTATTGACCTGTCAAACGGTCTCAGAAGCGCGTACCCTGACTAAAAAGCGTGCGGGTGCAGTCAAATGACCCGTAAAGTTTATCTCGAAGATATTCCACTCGACGAAGCCTGGCGACGTTTCAGTGACGCACTGAAAGCAATTGGACGCTGGCAACCGATCGAGGGTGAGGATGTGCCCGTCGCCCGAGCCTTAGGCCGCATCACCGCCAGGCCGATCTGGGCGCAGGTTTCATCGCCCGCCTATCACGCCAGCGCGATGGATGGTTACGCGGTGCGCGCCGAAGAGACGATCACGGCGAATGACACGCAGCCGCTGCAACTCGAACTCGGATCACAAGCGCAGTACGTCGATACGGGCGATCCCCTGCCCGGCTGGGCGGACGCCGTGATCATGATCGAGCAGGTGCAGCCCAGCGGTACGACGCACATCGAGATTCGTGCGCCGATCGCGCCGTGGACGGCCGTGCGACCGCTAGGCGAGGACATGGTCGCCACGGAATTGGTCCTGCCTGCGAATCACATCTTGCGTCCCGTTGATCTCGGTGCATTGGCCGGCAGCGGACATGCCCTCGTGAATGTGCGCCGGAAACCGCGCGTCGCCGTCATCCCCACCGGTACGGAGTTGATCACCGTCGAGCAAGCGGCACAAACGGGTGTGAAGTCCGGCGACATCATCGAATACAACTCGATCGTGTTGGCCGCAGAGGTCGAGCACTGGGGCGGCGTGGCCACACGCTACCCGATCGTGATCGACAACTTCGAAGCGATCAAAGCCGCCGTGGCTGAGGCGGCCGCCAGGCACGATCTTATTCTCATCAACGCCGGATCATCGGCAGGCAGCGAAGATTTCACGGCACGCGTGGTGCAAGAACTCGGCACACTGCTCGTGCACGGCATCGCGGTGAGGCCGGGACATCCGGTGATTTTGGGCATGATCGAAGCAGCGGTCAGTGATCAGCAGTCAACGATCAGCGATCAGCAATCAGCAATCAGCAGCCGGCAATCGGCAACTCCCATAGTTGGAGTGCCCGGTTATCCCGTAAGTGCGGCGTTGACCGGCGAAATTTTCGTCGAGCCGCTGCTCGCCAGGTGGCTCGGCTTGCCCGGTCACCAGAAGCCCACGCTGCGCGGCCACATCACACGCAAGCTGCTCTCGCCGCTGGGCGAGGATGAATGGGTGCGCGTGACCACGGGCAAGGTCGGCGAGCGGATCGTGGCCGCGCCGTTGAGTCGGGGCGCGGGCGTGATCACATCGCTGGTGCGCGCCGATGGCATCGTGCGCATTCCACGCTTCAGCGAAGGCGTCGCTACGGGCGCGGAGGTCACGATCGAGTTGTACACTGATCCCGCCGAGATCGATCGCACCATCATGCATATCGGCTCGCACGACCTTACGCTCGATCTGCTGGCGCAGCATCTGGCCGAAATGAGCAGTGATTCACCCACTCCTGATCGATCGCTGCAACGCCGCTTTGTCTCCGCGCACGCGGGCAGCCTGGGTGGATTGATCGCGCTGCGGCGCGGCGAAGCACATCTGGCCGGATCGCATCTGCTCGATCCCGAATCGGGCGAGTACAACTTCTCGTACATCAAACAGTATCTGCCTGACGTGCCCGTGGTCGTGGTGACGCTCTTGCGCCGCGAGCAAGGCTTAATTGTCGCCAAGGGCAATCCGCAGAACATCGCTTCACTGAAAGACCTGGCACGACCCGAAGTGCGCTTCGTCAATCGGCAGCGTGGCGCAGGGACGCGCGTGCTGCTGGATTATCGCCTGAAGGAGTTGGGCATCGCAGCGGAGTCGGTGCACGGCTACCGGCGCGAAGAGTACACGCATCTCGCCGTGGCTGCCGCTGTCCAGTCGGGAGTGGCGGATTGCGGTCTCGGCGTGCGCGCCGCCGCCCGCGCCCTCGATCTGGATTTCGTGTCGGTGGAATGGGAGCGCTACGACCTCGTCATTCCGCGGCAGTTCTATGAATCCGAATTGCTGCAGCCGCTGTTGGCGCTGATCCGTGGCGAGTCGTTCCGCAAGGTGGTGGGAGAATTGGAAGGGTATGATGCCAGCGGGATGGGGGAAGTGGTGCGTGAGCTGGGCAGACTTGCCGCCTAACAATCATCTTTGCTTGATATGAGTGCGAAGCCAGTCCGT
>JAUQXC010000656.1 GCA_030834825.1 Thermoflexales bacterium | reverse complement strand
GGCTGCCCTTGAAGAAACCGGGCCAGAGATCACCCGGCCCGCTTCTGAAAATACGCAAGCCGTGCAACCCGTCAACGTGCAGACGCTGCGCGTCGATGCTGCCGTGCCAGAGCAAGTCTTTGTCGGCCGCACGTTTGACCTGGCCGTAGCAATCAAACAACTGGCCTCGCCACGACTGGCCGCCCAAGATCTGACGCACGTCGAATCGGGTGAAGTGCAGGTTGTCGCGGAGCAGAACATCCCGTGGGTCAATCTGCGCGTGGAGGTGGACGCGCCCGACTGCACCATTGAAGGCAAGCGCAGCATCCTCTTTCGCTTGATTCGCGGGCAGGATTCGCCGCTGTTCTACTTCCGGCTCAAACCCAACCGCGCTGGCGCTCTCAGCCTCGTCGTGACCGTCTATCAAGAAGACTACTGGCTGGGTAGCGCGCGCGTCAACACGGTCGCGGCCGATCACACTCCGCCTCCCGCCGGGCAAGTGTCGATCACGGTAGCGAGCCAGGCGCTGTGGCTGGACTGCGAAGTGCGCCTGCATAATCGATCTGCGGCAGGCTACAAAGTTGAGATGACGCTGAATGGCGAGCAAATCATTGAAGGCGTGATGTCCGATGAAGCGACCTCCTTCACCCCGAGCGGTGATCCGCGCGATGATGGCCAACGCCTCTTCAACCTGCTCTTGGCTGATCCGAATCTACGTGAAGCGTGGGGTGAAGCGCGGGGCCAATCCAAGCAACGCCGCATTCGCTTGCGGATCGATGCGCGCGAGTTGCGCGGCCTACCGTGGGAGTTACTGCGCGACGATGTTGACATTCTCGCTGCACAGGCCGACACACCCTTCTCGCGTTACCTGCCGACGGAGAAACCGTGGGGCGGGGCCATTGCGGCTCGGCCGATCCGCATCTTGGCGATCATCTCCAACCCCAGCGACCTCGCCGACAAATATGGCCTGTCGCCAGCCAACGTTTCTACGGAAATGTCACTGCTGCACGCGGCTGTGGGTTCGGCGGCACATTTAGACTTCCTCTCTGTCCCCATCACCCTGGCACGTCTGGAAGGAGAACTACAGCAGGGCTATCACATCCTGCACTTCATCGGGCACGGCGCCTTCAACGAGAAAAAACAACAGGCTGCGCTGTATCTGCAAAACGACGACGGCACGACCACCCGCGTGCTCGACGATGACTTTGCGGGGATGCTCAAGCGCCTTGCGGCGCCGCCGCAGTTGATCGTACTGGCTGCCTGTCAGAGCGCCCAACAAGCGCAGACGCAAGCCTTCAGCGGCCTCGGCCCCAAACTGGTACAGATCGGCATTCCGGCGGTGGTGGCCATGCAAGACAACGTGACCATGCTCACCGCGCGGCAATTCGGCGCCAAGTTCTATCGGCGCTTGCTAGAACACGGCACGGTCGATCGCGCCATGAATGAAGCGCGCAGTACACTCATCACCAACGGGCGTTACGATGCTGCCGTGCCGGTGCTGTTCATGCGGCTGAAGGATGGCCGCTTGTGGGGCGAGGCAGCGGCCACTGCTCCGGTCACGCCAGCGCAGATCGGTAAACAAATCAATGTAGCTGGTAACTACATCGATCAATCGACACGGGGGGACACGTATCACATCAAGATTGATAAGGTCGAGACACTGAATCTAGGAGGTGGCGCGAAGCAAGCGACCAGGGCGCAACCTGCGTCGAATGAGGCAGATGATGCCGAGCGCGCTTCGTTGCAGAGACAACTCAAGTCCGCACGTGAGAACTTGCGGCTGATCGAAGAGCGCAAAGCGGAGTACGTGTTAGGCGTCGATGTGCCGCTGCAACTGATCAAGGAAGAACAGCGGTTGAAAGATCGTGTTGCGGAGTTAGAGCGAAAGTTGAAAGCGGTAGAGTAACTTCGTTCTCGGAGCTGTGGAGGTTCGCATGGCTAATTTGTCCCCATTCCCCAACCGCGCAGTGCTAGACAAACTGCTGGCCGTCGGGCAATCACTGAGTGACGTGCGCCATCTCAAGACCCTTCTACAGAAGATCACGACTTTGGCCTGCTCAGTGCTGGGCGCGGATGTAGTCGTGTTGTACGAATATCGTGCCGACATCGACGATGTTGTGCTGCCACCCGTATTCTCGGGCGATATTCGCCAGGCGGAAGTGCTGCGTGTGCCAGGACGCGCTCGGCCGCATCGTGAATCAGCCGTCTTTCAGATGCTCGATCGGTCAAAGCCGGTTTACGCGGTGGACGCGATGCAGAAATGGCAACGACGCGGTCTGGCGAGCAGCGGTAGTTTTGTGGAACGTGAAGGCATTGTGTCTTCGGCCGCAGTACAACTAGTCGCCTCCCATCAAAGTGTGGGTGTGCTCTTTGTCAACTACCGCCGGCGTCACACCTTCACACCCGAAGAGCGAAGCACCATCGAGTTGTTTGCCTCGCAAGCTGCCGTCGCTATTCAGTACACGCGGCTAGTCGAACAGGAACGGCGGTTGCGGCGGCAGGCTGACACGTTGCGCGACATCGCGGCTACCATTAGCGCCGCGAGTGATCTCCCGACGACGGCGGCCAAGATTTTGGATGCGGTGTATCGCGTGATCAAATACCGCAAGGCGACGATGCAATTGATTCAAGACGATACGCGCACGTTGTTGGCCTACCGTGGCTTTGGTGCACAAGAGATTGACGCATACTTGCTGCGCCCCATTTCGCAAGACACACTGATCGCGCGAGTGGTGAACAGCCAGAAGCCAGTGATCTTGCCCCAGACAGATCGGGCCAGAGGTTGGGAGAAGCGCCCCTATACGGCCAATGTCCGATCGTGGGTGGGGCTACCGCTGGTGTATGGTGGCCAAACGATTGGTTTGATTACGCTTGATCACGATCGGGCCGGCACCTATTCACCTGCACTGGCGCGCGTCCTGACACCCTTCGCGCATCAGGCGGCGATTGCCGTCAAGAATGCCCAACTCTTTGGCGAGGCACAGGATCGCATTCGCGACCTTCAGCTGCTCAATGATGTGGCACAGGTCATGGCGGCTAAATTGAGTACGGACGATCTCCTGGCCGCCATCTGCGAACAGCTCGTTGAAAAGCTAGGCTGTACTCACTGCACAATTTTTTCCCCGGCCTCTGATACGGGCCAGACGCGATTGGTCGCGCGGGCAATCCGGGGTGAGCACCGCGACCAGATTGCACAACGTAGTTTCGCGTTAGGTGAAGGCTTGGTCGGTTGGGCCTTTGTACATGGGCAGTCAGCGGTCTTGGCTGATGCGCGCCAGGATCCGCGCTTTGCCAAAGCGAGTCGAAACGTCGATAAGCCACGTTCGATGCTTATTGTACCAATTATCATGGGTGATCAAACGATCGGCGTTATTAGCGCTGATCAGGATGAATATGGCTGGTTCAGCGTCAACGATTTAAGTTTGGTTGAAGCCCTGGCCCGGCAAGCGGGCATTGCCATTCAACGCAACAGTGGTCTAGAGATTGTTCGAGAAATTGGCGACCGGATCAACGCGGCGCAGCAGATCGATGAAATCTTGCAACACATTGTATCGGGCGCAATCGAGCTGACCACTGCGACATCCGGTGTGATTTATTTGATCGATGAAGAAGATCTGTCGCAGATCAAGAGTTATAAGTATCCGCCCACGTCATTTCATCCCCTGCCGCGACTGGAGCGCGCGGATAGTTCGACACGGCGGGTGATGACCACTGGCGCGCTGCTCGTCTTTCCCGATGTGCGGCAGGATGAACGTGTTCATCCTGGGTTACGCGCTCATACCCGTTCAATGATTGCGGTGCCGTTGAAACGCGAAGGTCGGGTGATTGGCGTGCTATACCTGAATGACGAGGATCCACACGACTTTACTGAGGCTGAACGTTCACTGCTGTTGACGCTGGCCAATCAAGCGGCCACAGCCATCCACAAAGCGCAGCTGCTCTTTGACTGGCGGCAGCAAGTGACGCGGCATCAGGCCCTAAGCGCTGTTATTACGCAATTAACCGGCACGCTGGAAGAAAATGAAATCCTGCAAGCGGTGGCGCGCTTGGCTTTTGAACCGCTGGATTGTACGCAGTGTTCCGTGTTTCGCGTGGAGTCCAACGGCCTGGTGGTCCGAGCGTCCCAGGGAAGCCTGGAACATTATCTGCAACCTGGCAGGACGTTTCGTTGGGGGCAAGGGGTAGCGG
>JAUQXC010000655.1 GCA_030834825.1 Thermoflexales bacterium | reverse complement strand
TGGAGATGGACTCTTTCACTGACTTCGACAGCGCCAGATATGCGGCGGGCTTCAAGCCCGAACAGGTGCCGTGCTTATTCCACTCGTGTGTGTACAACTTGGCGTTGGGATAGAGATTGGAGAATTCCTGCTGTACGGCTTTGGGTAGGTTCACATTGGAGCAGTCGCTGGGGTAGCCGCGCGTGTATTGCGGCCACAGACCATGCAAGACAAAGCCCAACTTTTTCCCTATACTGCACTGCTGTGGATCGTTGACGTTGCTGCCCGCGCAGTAGTCGGGTGACCACGACAATGCCAGCACATAGAAGTCAAAATCGCCGGGCGTGTTCTTGACACGGGACGTATTTTCCCCGCGTTTGCCGGGAGCAGGCGAGGGAGTAACGCCTTTCGCCGCAAGACGAGTCGGCTTCCTGGTCGGTGCAGCACGCACGGTGGCCGCGGGCCGTACACGGCCCTCCGCCTCACTCTCGGATACAATTGCGACCAGCGTGGCCGATTCAGACAGGGTATGCTCAAGCTCGTGCACATCTGCCGGCTCGCACGCCGCCACACTCAACATGACGAGTGCCAACAGTGCAACGCTTGAGACGAAAGTTAGGGGCTGGTTGAAAGCTTGCTTCATTCCTTTTCCTTGCTTATCGTGTTACAGGCCGCTGCATCAGCAGATCGTTTTGCAGATCGCGGCCCATTTGAAAGGTCTGCGTCCCGACGACCGCGAAGCCCCATTTCTGATAGAAGGCGATGGCCCGCGCGTTTCGCTCCCACACATCGAGCCAGATCGTGTCACAGCTGTGCCGGGCGGCGCAATCGAGACAGGCCGACATGAGGGCTGCACCCACGCCGCGACCGATCCACGCTTTGTCTGAATAGAAGCGGGCGATCTCCAGTGGATGCCGGCCTGTGATCGCGGCCGGGGGTGGGCTGAGTCGTAATCGTGCGTAACCGGCGGCGGCATGGTCGATCTCTGCGATGAGGAAAGTCGTTAATGGATCGGCGAGTTCGTCCGCCTGTTTCTGTGGGCCGAAGGATGCAGCCAGATAGTCGGCCATGTCCTCCGGCGTATTATCTCGGGCGAAGGTGTCGAAGTAAGTGCGCGCGCCGAGTTCGGCCAGCAGAGCGTTGTCAGATGGCGTGGCCACACGGATGTGAACAATGTTCGTCATCGTCAACGCTCTTCACTTTTCACGCAGTCAGAAACCGGGTTTCTACGACCTGAAGTGAAATGCTATTCAGAAGGCAGAAACCCGGTTTCTCCCTTATCAGGCTTCCCGTTCAAAAATATGTGTCACCACATTCGAGCCGCTGCCGCCGATGTTCTGCGCCATGCCGATGGTCGCGTCTTTGACCTGGTTCTTCCCGGCCAGCCCGCGCAGCTGCATCATCGCTTCGACGATCTGGTACATGCCCGTCGCGCCGACCGGATGCCCGCGCGCCTTCAAGCCGCCCATCGTGCAGAGGGGCAGTTTGCCGTTAATGCCGATCTCGCCGTCGAGGCCCAGGTACACGCCTTTGCCGGGTTCTGAAAAACCGCACGCTTCCAGGCTGGCGACGGCCATGATCGAGAAGGCATCGTGGACTTCAAAGAAGTCGATGTCCTGCGGCTGCACCCGTGCCTGCTCAAAGGCCTTCTGCGCGGAGAGCGCTACGGCTTCCAGTCTCAGCAAGTTGTGGCGATCGTGCAAGGCCAAACTGTCCGTCGCCACGGCGCTGCCGCGCACTTTGATCGGGTATGGGCTGAATTGCCGCGCCATCTCGGTCGGGCACAAAATGACCGCCGCCGCGCCATCGCATACCGGCGAGCAGTCCAGCAAGTTGATCGGATCGGCGATCATGCGCGCCTTGTCGAACTGCGCTTTGCTCAATTCGTAACGCAGCATGGCGTTGGGATTGTTCACCGCATTGTGATGCGCGTTGATGGGGAAGGGCGCAAAGTCTTCATGCTGGATGTTGTACTCATACATGTAACGCTGCATCAACCGTGCATTGATCGCCACGAACGAATCGCCCACGGCCGATTCCCAATCGGCATCCGCCGCGCTGACCAGCCCTTCGGTGATCTCTTCACCCGGATGATCCAGCATCTTTTCCACGCCGCAGACCAGCGCAAAGTTCACCAGTCCGCTCGCCACGGCCAGGTACCCTTCACGAAAGGCGATGCCGCCTGACGAGCACGCCGCCTCTACCTTGACGGCTTCGACACCCCTCAGGCCCACGTGATCGGCGACGAGGCCGGCCAGCAAATCTTGTCCGGCCAGGGTGCTCGAGAGCATGTTACCCACGTACACTGCATCAATCTGTTCAACCTTTGAATCATGGATCGCCGCCAGCATCGCTTCCACGGCGAGAATGTAAATGGGCTTTTCCCACAGATCGCCCACGGGCACTTGCCCGATTCCAATGATACTCACGTCACGCATGTTCTTATCCTTGAAGTTGTGCGCGTATTCGCGCAGAGGTTGTGCTGGGAGTTCGCCTGTCCTGTGTCCTGCCCATGGGATCCCTGAAGGGGTGCAGGCCAAACGCGGAGTAATTCTACACCTGTTTCAAGATATCACGTTCGCACGCTGCCCCTCACTCACTTCCTTCCACCACAGGCCTGTGCATTCCGGCGTGATGATCCAGTTGTTACGGCGGGCCGTTTCGCCAAACTGGGCGTCCCAGAAAAAACTCAGCAATTCCACCGCTTCGTCGAGCGAAGCAAATTGGTAATCCGTGCGCACCCACGTGGAGTGAAAGCCGAGCTCGTCTTCGAGGAAGGCAAAATATTCCGCGAACCAGTCAGTGGGTGGCTTCGGCTCGGTCGCGCCGGTGCCCAGCGTCTCGATGAGGATGATCGTGCCGCCGGGGCGCAGCACGCGTTGCATTTGCTGGATGGCTTGCGCGATTTCCTGCCGCCAGGTGGCGCCGCAGTAGGGCCTGGCTAAATAGCACAAGGTCCACCCGGCGATGGCGACATCGGCCAGCCGATCGGGCAGCGGCGCCCGCCGGTGATCCATCGCCACGGCTTGCCATTTCAACTGCGGGATAAGTCGGTATTTTGCGACGGCGCGGTGCAGCATGTGGGGATTCAGATCGCCGGCGATGATCGATCGGGCGCGAGGCGCCAGCAGCGCCGAAATCCGGCCGGTACCTGCACCCCACTCGACGATGTCAGCGTGATCGAACGATCGGATGGCCGCGAGCGCCGGGAAGAGCCGTTGTTGATAGTCCTCGCGGGCGACGAGCCGCTCGTATTGATCGGCCTGCTGCTGATAGATGGTCAATTGATCGGGCATGCGCGCAGTATAACATGCTTGACAGGGACTCTCCCTTGCGACGCGTGCCCCGCCATGTTAGAATCAGACACATTCGGTGTGAAGAGGCGCAGTATGCGAATTTCATTCCGGCGGATCGCCGGTTTTTTATTGATTGGCTTGATAGTCGAATTGGCTTTCTTTGCGGGCATCATGCTTTCTCCGCAATTGATTGGCTGGCTGCCAGGCAGCCGATCGAGCGACACGCATGCTCCGCTGCTGGAGGAAGCTTGGGAGGTCGCTGATAGCCAGTTTTACGGCGAGCTGCCCACCGAACAAGTCCGTACCTACGGGGCCGTGCGGGGCATGATGGAATCGTTCAAAGATCCTTACTCGGTCTTTGTCGAACCACCGCAAACTGAACTGCAGAGTCAGCAGCTCAGCGGCAAATTTGGCGGCATCGGCGCGAGTGTGCGGCGTGAGACGGACGGGCGCTATGTCTTGTCGCCGTTTCCTGATCGGCCCGCGGCGCAGGTGGGTGTGCAGGAAGGGGACGTCCTGGTCAAAGTGGATGACACACCCATTACGATCGAGATGCGCCTGGAGGATATCACGTCGTTGTTGCGGGGCGAAGTCGGCACCCAGGTCAAGGTGGAGATCGAGCGCGTGGGCCAGCAACTCGCCTTTAACATCACCCGTGCTGAAATCAGCACACCGTCGGTGACTTGGCGCATCTTGTCGCAAGCGCCCGACGTAGGCTATGTCAGACTCAATATCTTTTCGCAGACTTCCAAAGATGAATTGGTCAGTGCCCTTGAAGATTTACGCAAGCAGGGGGCCAAAAAACTGATTTTCGATCTGCGCGATAATGGCGGCGGGCTGCTCGACGCCTCGATCGAAGTTGCCAGCCAGTTCATCGATGGCAAAGTGGTAAGCGAAAAGCGGCGCGTAGGCGGTCCCCGCGACTACACGGCAGAAGCAGGCGGCGTCGCGCGCGATCTACCGCTGGTGGTGCTGGTTAATGGCAGCACCGCCAGCGCCTCGGAGATTGTGGCCGGGGCCATTCAAGATCTGGGGCGCGGCGTGTTGGTGGGCACGAAGACCTACGGCAAAGGCTCGGTGCAGAACGTGATCCCGTTATCCGATGGATCGTCGTTGCATGTGACGGTGGCCGAATGGTTGACGCCCAACGGGCGGCAGCTCACCGGGCAGGGCCTGCAGCCTGAGGTGGTGGTGGAACTGACCGGCGACGATGTGGCTAATGGGCGTGATCCCCAGCTCGATCGAGCGATCACGGCCTTCCGCTAAGTTGCGGCAAATCTTCATGGCGTGTTAAACCCGGCTTAAGGCCCGGCAGAGATAATAGTGGGAAGTTGAGAGAGACGCTCTTTGACCCCGTCCGGGCGGATGCGGATCAGGAGCAAGGAAAGTGATCAAGCTATGAAAACCAATCGTATTCTGATCAGCATTTTGGCCCTCGTCCTGGTGGCCGCCGTGGCGACCAGTGGTTACATGGCGGGCTTTGCCAACGGGCAGACGACTCAGGCGGCGTCCGTGGTTGTGCCGGAAATCAAAGCGCCCGTGCTTATGCCGGCGGCTACTGCGACGCCTGAAAAATCCGCGACGAGCGGCGACAATGACGCACAGTCGGCCACTTCCCCTGACAAATCCCTGGAGACGTTCTGGGAAGCGTACGAGATTCTACAACGCGAGTACTATGGTGACGATCTGGCGACGGGCAAAGATCTGGAGTACAACGCCATTCGCGGCCTGATTTTTGGGCTGGAAGATCAGTTCACCTCCTTCGTTTCGCCGGAGGCAGCCCGGCTGATTGATGAAGATGCCACCGGTTCGTTCAGCGGCATCGGCGCGTATGTGCAATTGAATCAGCAGCGCGCCCTGCAAATTACCCGGGTGTTCCAGGGTTCGCCGGCCGAGCAGGCCGGACTTAAAGCGGGCGATCTCATCATCGAAGTCGACGGTGAATCACTCGTGGGTGGGGACCTCTCCGAGCAGGTCGCCAAGGTGCGCGGGCCGGAAGGCTCGATCGCCACGTTCACGGTGGTGCGCGAAGGCGAGGACAAGCCTTTGAAGGTGGACATCACACGCGCCACCATCGAGATCAAGTTGGTCGAGTCAAAGATGCTCGCTAACAATGTCGCTTACGTGGCGCTGAGCAAATTCGATTCGTCGACGACGGCCCGGCAGTTGCAGGCGGCGATTCAGGATTTATTAGAGCAGAGACCCGTCGGGCTGATCTTTGATTTGCGCGATAATCCGGGCGGCTTCCTCGATCAATCGGTGGACGTGGCCGATCTGTTCCTGAACGCCGGCGTGGTGCTCTATGAACGTACTAAGGATGGAACCGAGCAGGTCTTCCGATCGGATGATGACGGCCTGGCACAGGACATTCCGCTGGTGGTTCTGATCAACGGTGGGTCGGCCAGCGCCGCTGAAATCGTGGCGGGCGCCATACAAGATCGCGGGCGTGGTGAGTTGATTGGCGAGACGACGTTTGGCAAAGGCTCGGTACAGCAGATCAATCGGTTGGGCGACGGCTCGCAACTGCGCGTGACCATTGCCCGCTGGTTCACGCCGGATAATCGCGGCATTCACGGGGAAGGCATCGAGCCGGATCTGACCGTGGAACGCGGCGACGATCCCCAGGTGGACCCGCAGCTCGATCGAGCGGTGGAATATCTCCTGACTGGAAAGTAGTCGATCGTTTCCAGACGGCTCACCAACTTCAGTGCTGGTAAGCGAGTTTAATTCCCGGTTGAATGACAGGACGTAGCAGGCCAACCTTGAACAGCTGCTACGTCTTTTATTTGTTTCTCGTGTTATACTCTGGCTACCCTTTCTGTCGTGCACACCTGCCCTGCGCAGTTCAGCGGGGTCAACCTTGATATGAATAAACCGACGAGTGACGTCAAGGTCGTTGCGACCAATCGAAAAGCAACACATGACTATTCCATCGAAGATCGCTTCGAGGCGGGTGTCGCCTTGCTGGGCACCGAGATCAAATCGATCCGGGCCGGGCAGGCCAATCTGCGCGAAGGATATGTCCAGCCGCGCGGCAGCGAGTTGTTTCTGGTGAACGTGCATGTCTCGCCGTATGATCCGGCCGGACGCGAGGGACACGATCCGTTGCGCCCGCGCAAACTGCTGCTGCACCGCAAGGAGATCGCGCGCATCCTGACGAAGTTGAGCGAGAAGGGCTATACGCTGATCCCGCTGCGGATCTACCTGAAGAATGGCCGGGCCAAGGTGGAGATTGCGCTGGCGCGCGGCAAGCGGCAGTATGACAAGCGGCAGAGCATTGCCGCGCGCGACGCGGCCCGCCAGATCGATCGCACCCTCAAGGGGAAAAACGAATGACCCTCGCAGAAAAAATCCTGACACCGGATGGCACACGCTTTATCGCCCCCGATCGTTCGTTGTTGAGTTCATTGGCCATGATCAATCAACAGCCGGACGAGCTCCGTGACCAGATCTATCAGACTCTGCTGGTCGATGAATTGCTGGAACGGTATGCCATCCAGCGCCAGACGCTGCGCAATCCGCAGGGTGAGCGCGTGGTGACTTTTGATACCTCGCCGAGCATCGGGATGCTCGAGATGCGGGTGTGGCGGCAGTTGAGCGATCAGGATCCGCTGCTCTACATGCAGCTGGTCGACACCAACACCAACCAGATCAACATCCTCCTGTTCATCACCAGCGACCCGGAGTCGCCGCGTTTTTCCGTGGATCGCGACTGGGGCGGCGAGCCGACCAAGTTTGGCACCCTGTCGCGCAATCTGGAAGCGGAAGTGGCAGCAATGCAGGCCGGTCTCTCACCGGGACAAGTGCGCAAAGGCTTGCGCCTGGCGCGCAAGATGCTGCCCAACTTTGAGCAGTTCATTTCACGGCTGGGCTATGATCTGTACCTGATGGAGCCGCTGGCGTATCATTCTGCCGTCTTGTTTGAGAACTTCGGTTATACCTACAGCCAGGGACGGCGGCGCATGGAGAAAATTCACCAAGGGTTCCAACCGGGCGGAGAATATTTTCAGCGGCTCGACGGCTCGACACCGTTCCGTCAAGCGGGGGCCGAGAAGACGGTGCGCGGCCGCTCGTGGGCCATTCACGACGGCATTCTGGGCGAACCTTACACCGATTACCATATGTACAAACATCTCGGCAAGCATGCTGGCGTGAGCACGTTCCCCAACTACGTGTGGTAGGAACCGGCTGGCTTGCCATCACACTCGCCACTGGATTCCTGCCTAGGCGGGAATGACATGATCCTACAAGATTTTATCGACCAATCAAGTGTGTCGCTCCGAACGTGATCACAATCCAGCCCACGAAGAGCACCAGCAGATTTAATCCCACCCAGCCCAGCCAGGATTGTTCCGACGAACCGGATCGTGCATGGCGCGCCGTAAAAAGCAGATCCAGCATGTTACCTGCCGGGCGTGAGCAGATGAACAGACCCAACAGGACGCCGACGATCCCATCGAGGCGAGGCAGGCCCGTGATCGTGCGCTGAGTGACCATCCAGCCGCTATAAAGCAGCGCCAGTGCGACGACGACGCCCAAGGTTTTGTAGTTACGTCCACGAGGTTGTTCCATGCTCATTGGCTTGCTGCGCAATACCGCAATTTAAATTTCTTTCGCAAGGCGCGAGTTTCTGCTCAGAACGCTGGCGTTGTCTTTGTGACATGCCGACACAGAAGCATAGCACACCGCATGCTCTATGCCTCTGCTACCTGCCAGAGGTTTAGTAGTGCTAGCCGCCACCGAGGATCGGACAACAGATCGGTGTTGTCGCTGAATTGATCAATGCTGCCAATCAACGGCAAGCGGGCCAGGCGGCGCACCGTTGGATCAGTCAGGTGAGCACAGAGGGCGTGGCTGAACTTCTCGCCCCCGATCACGCGAAAGGGGCGGCCAAAGAAAGGCGCGGCTTTTTCCGGCAACGTTTCCGTCAGGCCCAGCTGGTTGTGCCGGCTGGCAAGATATTCAAAGGCCGTGACCAGATGTGCTTCGCGTTCCTGCCAGCGAACAGCCGAGAGTGCTGGCTGCAAGACGGTCAGCAGGCGGGTGGCTGCGGTCAGTTGCTTGAAGGCTGTGCCAAACCATTTGGGATAGGGTGCGTATTGCCGTTCCATCAGGAAGCACAGGTGCATCACATCGCGCACCAGCCGCGTGCCAATCAAAGCCGCGCCAATTTCATCTCCTGCGTCACCGGCGCGACCCATCAAATGTTCTTCCTGCCCCAGACGGGCCCAATCCGCCGCCAGCAAGTAGAGCCACACATCGTGCGGGTAATAGGCGAAACGATCACGCACGGCTTGCAGGCCGATCTCATCATGAAAGACCGCTCCGGCTACGCTGGAGCGCAGCTTCTGCTCGGGAAAGGTCAGCCAATCGACGGTCTCGAGCTCATGATCCAGATCGAAGTTGAGATAGTCCAACCAGAAACCGCGCAGGGTGAGAATATCGACGCGATGATTGATCGGGCCAGTCTCCGCTGCGCGGAGAAGTTGCGTACCGCTGTCTTTGGGATCGGGTGGCGTGAAGTTGGTGGGATAACCTCGAAAGGTGCGGGGCAGCTGCTGGCTGAGTGAGTGGTGCAGCGCGGTGTGATAACGCGCGTGATCGGCTTCACGCAAAAACAACATCACCCGTGGTCCCCAGTGATGGTCACTCGACATCTCGGTGTCAAAGCCCAGCACCTCTGATCCGCTGCCGAGGAGGGCCGCGCTGTATGACATGCCCGGAAAATCCGTCGCCAGAATGGGCGCCACCGCTTCCTGAAAGAATTCTGCGCTTAAGCGTAAGCCGGGAATGAAGTTGGCCATGCTTCTCCGTTTCAGGACAAAGACGCCAAACGGCGTACCAGCATCTGGCCGCTTGGCGTCTTTGCATTTCAGTCAACAACTTCACGCGTTGCTGCTCAGACGATGCGCACAGCATCGCCCACGGCGATCTCTCCACCTTCGATCACCTTGAACAACGTTCCGCGTTTGCCCTCCATCGCCGCGCGCAGACCGGGCCGCTTGTCCTCGATGAACTGGCAGGGCGCGCAGTCGAGCGTGGCTTCAAACAGCGCGTTGCCCACGCGGACGCGCGTCCCCGCCGCCATCCCCGCGAGTTGAATTCCCTGGACGGTGATGTTCTCGCGCACATCGCCTACGGGTAGTTGAAACTCGTCCAGGAGTTCGCGTTCGATGAGCAGCACCTGTCGCTTGCTGCGCCCCGCGTTGGCATCGTCTTTTAAGCCGTAACCCGTAATCGCTACGGCGGACTGCACCGGCTTCATCGGCGCACCTTCAGCCGGTTTGAGTTGCAAGTGAATAATCGTAGCTGACATGGACTCCTCCCTAAAGTGATGGGTGACAAGTGAACAGTTGATGCTGCTGATTCATCCCTCGCTCATCTTGTATTACATTATACCGTTTCCAGGTAACGCTCCAGCTCCCATTGCGACACCCGGATACGATAGTCGTCCCACTCTCCCTGCTTGATGCGCACATAGTCCTCGTACGAGTGCTCGCCCAACACACTGCGGATCACTTCGTCCTGCTCCAGCTCCAGGAGAGCTTCTTCCAGCGTGCCCGGCAGCATGGCAATGCCGCGCTCTTTCAACTCGGCGGGCGTGAAGTGATACACGTCGATGTTATTGACGTTGGGCGGTGGGGTCAGCTTCTTCTCGATGCCGTCCAACCCGGCGGCCAGAATGGTGGCGAAGGCCAGATACGGATTGCACGACGGATCAGGGAAGCGCAGCTCGAGGCGGGTGGCTTGATCGTTGCCCGGCGTATAGCGCGGAATACGGATCAGCGCCGATCGGTTCATCTGCGCCCAGCAGACGTACACTGGCGCTTCATAGCCGGGAACCAGGCGTTTGTATGAATTCACGGTCGGCGCGACGATGGCGGCCAGCGCCCGGGCGTGCTTTAACTGCCCGGCCAGGTAGGAATAAGCGATCGGGCTTAGTTTGAACGCATCGTCGGCCTCGAAGAACAGGTTCTTGCCATCTGCCGAGAACAAACTTTGATGCATATGCATGCCCGAACCATTGATGCCAAAGATCGGTTTGGGCATGAATGTCGCCAGCAGATCGTGCGCATTCGCGACGGCCTTGACCACATACTTAAACGTAACCGAATTGTCGGCGGTGCGCAGCGCCTCGCCGTATTTGAAGTCGATCTCGTGTTGGCCCAGCGCGACTTCGTGGTGGCTCATCTCCACTTCCAGGCCCATGGCTTCCAGCGCCAGCACGATGGCATTCCGCACGCGCTGTGCCTCGTCGCTGGCCGAGAAATCAAAGTAGCTGCCCACGTCATGTGGCACGGCCTGCACCGCGCCGCCGTTGGTCTTCTTCAACAGAAAGAATTCCAGCTCGGGGCCGACATTGAAGGAGTAGCCTAGCTGCTTGGCGCGGGCGAGTTGCTTCTTCAAGATGTAGCGCGGATCGCCTTCGAAGGGTGTGCCGTCGGTGTTATAAATGTCGCACAACACCCGGGCGCGGCGGCGCTCCGCCGCACTCCACGGCAGAATCTGGTATGTGTTGGTATCCAGATGCAGCTGCATATCGCTTTCTTGAATGCGGGCGAACCCTTCCACCGACGAGCCGTCGAACCACACGCCTTGCTCCAGCGCGGTCGGCACGCGGTGCGCCGGAATATCGACGCTTTTCACGGTGCCCAATAGGTCGGTAAATTGCAACGACAGGAACTTCACGCCATCTGCTTCAATTCGCTTGATCAATTCTTGGTTCTGCATGACCTCATCTCCCGGGAAAAAGTAAACGCACCGACGGGCAAATAGCGAAACGCCATTCGCTAGTCCGGGGGTGCGTGGCACGGATTATACCGCCGATGAGGATTTTGTGTGGGGAGTGATTATGGCTTGCGCCGGGAACGTTTCTCGGCGACCTCGGCGATCTGGGCGGGTCCATCCAGACCCAGACCCAGCCACAGCCGGTTAAGGACATCGCGGCCCAGAATGACTTCTCGTCCATGCACATCGCCAATCACATCGATGCCGGGCCAGAGCCAGGTGCCAATGTTTACGTCCATGGTGAATAGCGAGACGAGCAGGCGTTCACCCCAGTGCGCTTCCACCAAGGCCTGACGTGCGACGGGAGCTTGAAGGGCCTGCACGATACTCATTGGCACCGCGGTCACGTCGGTGCCTGTATCCACGAGCGCTGAAAACGGTCCAATGCTCTCTCCGGTCTGCGTAGAGATGAATTTGACCTCTAACACTGGCGCAGCCGGAAAGTAACGAGTGGAATAAGATTGTTTCATGAATCGTTCCGTACGAGTCGCAGGCCGTGAGTTTTGATAGCAGGCAACGGCGCAGCGGTCACCTGAATGCGCAGCATGGGGGTGTGTCCATAGCGGACAAAGACCTTTTGGGTTAGCGCAGTTAAGTCAGAGGCGTATGCCACCACTTCGCCATTATGGATGGCCACATACTGCCCGCGATATTTTTTCAATAAACCAGGGCGCATCTGCTCAAATGCGGTTTGTTCCTTCGCAACTTTCTCGTCGCTATATTGATAAAAGTAATCGAGCGCTGCCTCTTGCGCCGCTTCTTCCAGCGTGATGCCTTTCCACTCGGCTGCTTGACGTAGCCGTTCTAACAGCTCAGCGCCGATCTTCACCGTCATTGTTTCTGTTTGATATTGAACTGCTGCTTCTTTGGCCTTCTTCATTTCTCTTTCCTGCCCTTTGCAACCAGTTTCCTGCTCCGGCCAACTCGTTTCTTGTTCGCAAGTTTCCTTTTCTGCGTGGTGGGCAACAAGGCCTGCTCTACCACTTCATCCATGTGCTCAACCAGCACAAATTTCAAATCGTCTTGAACCTTCTTGGGGATTTCGACCATATCCTTCTGATTCTTCTTGGGCACAATCATCGTCTTGAGTCCGGCACGGTGCGCGGCCATGACTTTTTCCTTCAACCCGCCGATCGGGAGGACGCGGCCCCGCAGCGTGATCTCGCCCGTCATGCCCACCTCGCGCCGCACCGGGCGGTTGGTGAACGCGGAGATCAAGGCCGTGGCCACCGTGATGCCGGCCGAGGGGCCATCCTTGGGAATGCCGCCTTCTGGAACGTGCACGTGAATGTCGGTCTTTTCGAAATTGTTCAGATTGATCTTCAGGGGCTTGGCGCGCGATCGGGTGTAGGATAGCGCCGCCTGGATCGATTCCTGCATCACTTCGCCCAGCTGCCCCGTCAACGTCAGGTTGCCTTTGCCTTCGAGCAGTGTCACTTCGATGGGCAGGATGTCACCGCCGGCTTCGGTATAAGCCACGCCGGTGGCGATGCCGATCTCATCTTTTGCTTCCGCGCGGCCAAACGAATATTTGGGCGGGCCGAGGTATTTGTCGAGCGCATCCACGGTGATCTCGCGGGTATGCCGTTTGCCTTCGGCGACTTTGCGCGCGATCTTGCGCGCCAGGTTCGCCAACTCACGATCGAGGTTGCGCACACCCGCTTCAAAGGTGTATTCGCGAATAATATCGCGCACGACGGCGTCGCCCAGGCGTAATTGATCGGCGGTCAGTCCGTGCGCCTTCAACTGCTTCGGGATCAGGAACTGCCTCGCAATGGCGGCCTTCTCTTCTTCAATGTAGCCGCTGAACTCGATCACTTCCATGCGGTCGCGCAGCGCCGGCGGAATGGGATCGAGCGTATTCGCGGTGGTGACGAACAAGACCTTGGAAAGGTCATACGCCACTTCCAGATAATGATCGCTGAAGGCGTTGTTCTGCTCCGGATCCAGTGCTTCCAGCAATGCCGCCGAGGGATCGCCGCGAAAGTCATTGCCCAGCTTGTCGATCTCGTCCAGCATGAAAAGCGGATTGATCGTCTCGGCGCGGCGCATGGTTTGCAGGATACGGCCTGGCATGGCGCCGATGTACGTGCGCCGGTGGCCGCGAATCTCCGCTTCATCGCGCACGCCGCCCAGGCTGACGCGCACGAACTTGCGCCCCAACGCTTCGGCAATGGATTTGCCCAACGAGGTCTTGCCTGTGCCCGGCGGCCCGACGAAGCACAAAATGGGACTGCTCATCTCGCTGCCCGCCAGCTTGCGCACGGCGATGTATTCCAGAATGCGTTCTTTGGCTTTGGGCAAACCGTAATGCTGCGCATCCAGCACCTTGCCCGCATGCACCACATCCAGATTATCCGGTGAGACCTCGTTCCACGGCAGATCGAGCAGCCAGTCCAGATACGTGCGGATAATGCCCGACTCCGGCGCTTGCAGCGGCATCTGGTTCAGCCGTTCCAATTCCTTCTCGGCCTTGAGGCGCGGCTCTTCGGGAAAATCTTTGGCGACGATTTTCTCGCGCAGCTCGTTGATTTCGCGCGTCAGCGGATCGCCTTCGCCCAATTCGGTTTGAATGGCCTTGATCTGCTCGCGCAGATAGAATTCGCGCTGGCCGCGATCGACTTCGCGCTGCACCCGCGAATGGATTTGATCTTCCAGTTCGAGTACATCCAGTTCTTTGGCCAGCAGGATCGAGAGACGCTGCAAACGAGTCTCAGGACTGAAGGTTTCCAGCAGCTCCTGCTTGATCATCACATTCATCTCGATGGTCGAGGAAATCAGATCGGCCAGCCAGCCCGGTTCGGGCACGTTCATGGCATAGACGTAGGCGTCTTCCGGCAAGGCCCGATTGAGCTGGATCACCTTCTCGAACAAGGCCAGCACGGCGCGCATCAACGCTTCGGTGGCTGCCGGTTTGCCGCTGGGGTCATCGCTGAGCCGCACCTTCACGCGATAGTACGGCTCAGTCTGCACGAATTCCAGGATCTCGGCGCGGCGTTGGCCCTGCGCCAGCACGCTGGTGGTGCCGTCAGGCATGCGCAGCGAACGGCCCGCGAGCACTTCGGTGCCGATCGTGTAGAAGTCTTCGGGATGGGGATCTTCGTTTTCGGGATCGCGCTGCGTGACGACGATCATCGATTCGTGACGGGCCTGTGCGGCCTCGATCGCTTTGATCGATCGATCGCGGCCCACGAACAGCGGCGAGACCATGTGCGGAAACAACACCGTGTCGCGCACCGGCAGCAGCGGCGCTTCGAGGATGTCGTTGTGCACGCGTGAACGCTGCACCGGGCGAAACCAATCGTTGGGGGCTTGTGTGCCAAAATCTGTGATGGCTGAAGGATTCAGCCAGTTTTGTGTCAGCGGGCGGTTGAGCAACTTTCCTCCAAATCCTGCTTACTACTTTGTGACTATTCTCGCACAAGTCGGACGGAACTCCAAATGGAATGTTGCGGGTTTTCTAACCGTTTTGTCATGCACGTTATCATGTTGTAATCCGCTACTGCAGAAAGTGGGGATATAATCAATACATCTGGTTATGGCCCTGCCGTCACACCGCGCAGCACGAACGCAGTCCCCGCTGCGAAGCGGAGGCGCGCCTGGCGCGCGTGCCCGTCAGGC
Source organism: Thermoflexales bacterium (assembly GCA_030834825.1). Taxonomy (GTDB): domain Bacteria; phylum Chloroflexota; class Anaerolineae; order Fen-1058; family Fen-1058; genus Fen-1058. Next base: position 98 of record JAUQXC010000655.1, on the reverse strand, counting down.
TCCGGGAAGCCCGGGTGTGGTCTCTCGGGCATTCAGATTGTTGTACTGGTAGTGTACTGGCGTCCTGCTTACAACGGGCGGGAATGACAGTCCTCAAC
>JAUQXC010000654.1 GCA_030834825.1 Thermoflexales bacterium | reverse complement strand
GCCAGCGCGGCCGCCATGGCAAAGGCATAAGGACTGGCGTTCATTTGAAGCGCCGCGCTCAGGGCAATCGGGGCCACGATGACGGCCGCGGCCTGGCCGGAAACGAATTGTGTCAACAGCATCGCCGCCAGATAAAAGACGGCCAACAGGCTCAACGGCCCAAATCCGCCAAAGGTCTGAATCAGGACTTGCCCCAACCAGGTCGCCGCCCCTGTCTTGGTCAACGCCAGGCCCAGCGGCAGCATCCCCGCGATCAAGAAGATGGCGCGCCATTCGATCGCTTGATAGGCTTCGTCCATCGTCAGGCACTTCGTTACGACCAACAGGATGGCCCCCGTGAACGTCGCTTCCGCGATCGGCAGCCAACCCACCGCCATGACGCAGAGCGTGCCCAGCATGATCGCGGCGGCCAGCCAGGCCTTGGCAGGACGTTGGGCTTCGCCCGTTTCCGGCTGCAAGACCAGGAAGTCGGGTTCGGCTTGCAGTAGCCGCATCTTTTCGCGCGGACCGTGCATCAACAGCGCGTCGCCGAATTCCAGTGGCAGCTCCCCGACATCGGTGCGATACGAGCGGCCGTTGCGCCACAAAGCAATCACCGTCAGGCCAAACTTCTGCCGAAAGTTGATCTCCTTCAAGGTTTGGCCGACCACCCGTGAACGCGGCGCGATGATCACTTCGGCCATGCCAATGTATTCCGACGAGAAATCATCCTCCCAATCGGATTCGACCTCGATCGCCACACCCAGCTCGATCAGCTGCTCCACGCGCTCGCTCCGTCCGACGATGATCAGCACATCCTTGGCCCGCAGCACTTCGTCGGGTCCGGGCGCCAGGATCGTTTGCCGCCTGCGCTCAATGGCTAGAATGCTGAGTCCCAGGGTCTCGCCGATGCGGCTCGCCGCGATCGATTGGCCGATTAACGGGGAAGTTGGTTCGATCTGCGCGTCGTACAGGCGCTCTTGCAGGCTATACAGATCGGACAGCGCCGATTGATACCGCGCGTCCCAGCCATACCGATCGAGCGGCGAGCGATTAGGCAGCCAGCGGCGACCCAGGACGATCATGAAGAGAATGCCCGCTCCAGACAGTGCGCCGCCGACCGGCAGAAAATCCAGCAGCTGAAACGGCTGATGACCGGCATCGCGCAGCGCAGCGTTGATCAGGATGCTTGAGGTAGTGAGCAGGGTCGCCATGCCACCGAGCAAGGTGCCGTAGGACAGCGGGATCAACAATTTCGAAGGGCGAATATCGGCGGTGCGTGCGAGGCCAATGATGGCCGGCAGCAGGACTGCGCCGGCCGCGATGGTATTCATGAAGTACGACAGCACTGCGCCGGCCAGCATGACCGTCAAGGTCAAACGCCAGGGACGCCGGCCGCCGAGTTGCAACAGACGTTCGCCCATCCAGCGGGTGACGCCCGTGCGATACAGCGCGTTGGTCATGATGAATAACGCCATGACCGTAATCACGGCCGAGCGACTGAAGCCGGAAAACATCTCGCTGGGCGTGATGACGGACGTGAGGCCGAGGCTGACCAAGACGAGCAGTGCGATCAGATCGGGGCGGGTGATATTGAACAACAGCAGGATGATGGCAACCGTGAGGATGACGAGCGTGACGAGCGCTGGGACATTGACGACCATGGTGCTGCATCATAAGCTGACCGTGAAAATTCCGCAAGTCACATTTGTCACCTTTGGTTTCAGATCGCGAAGTTTTAACTGGCTTATGAGAAAGCACAAGCCCAGCGGGTGGCTGAGACCCACTGGGCTTGTTTAAGGTTGATGGTTTGAACTGCGAAAGCGCTTACGCCGCTATCGCTTCTGTTACGCTGGTGGTGACATTGAACGTGGGTGGATGCTCCAGATGTTTCTTCACCGCGCACTGTTCCGCCGAACGAATCACGGCGGCTTTGTACTTCTCGGGAAAGTCAGGCGGCAGTTGAATGTCCAGATCGATCTGGCCGACCAGCCCCGTCATGCGATCAGAATGCATGCGCTGCACGATCTTGATGTCCTGCGTCGGGATGCCGCGCTGTTGGCAGAAGCCCAGCACATAAATTCCGGCGCATGTGCCGATCGAGGCGAGAAAAGTCGCGAAAGGCGTAGGTGCTGCTCCCTGGCCGCCGCCTTGCACCGGCTGATCGGTCTCTACTGTAAAGCTACCGAAGTTTGCATCGACCCGCGCCCCGCCGGGAAAAGTAATTTCCATTTCCATCGTTGTCTATTCTCCTCTACCGTGCTTTCACGCGTACTTCCGCGCCCTTCAATGGCGCGCCCAACAGCGGGGCAAACAGGCATACATCCAACGCACCCGCCAACAATGGCACCGCACCGACAAGCGCCAGAATAAGACCGCCCGTGCCGCCTACGCTGACCAACCCAACGACGATCAACGCCAGACCCGCGACAATGCGCAACCGGCGGCCCAACTCACTCGACATGAACCTGGCAAAACCCATGATCTGCCTCCTGAAATTTTTATGCTCACCTCATTAGATGAGCCGGGGCTAGAAAGGTTACAAATTCCCGGCGGGAAAATCCTCAACGTTTCCCCACGGCTTCTCCACAAGTTTTCCATAGGCCGCCGCTAAACTATGGGTGGAAAACGGGGACAAACCCGCCACACTTTTGCTTAGGAGGCAAAACATGAAGATCAAGAAGTTACTCACCATTGTTGGTGTGCTCGCGATTTTGGTCGCGGCACTACCCGCCGGCGCGGCGTTCGCGCAAGGACCGTCGGGCCAGAATCCGCCGCTGGGATTGGGCCGCGGCAACTGGGGCGGGCCGGATAACTCGCTGGTCGCAGTGGCCGCCAGGGTACTCGGCATGGAGCAGACCGCGCTCGTGGCCGAGCTCAACACTGGCAAGACCATCGCCGCTGTCGCCCAGGCCAAAGGCGTCGCGCTCGATCTGATCGTGACGGCCTTCGTGCAGCCGCATGTCGATTGGCTGAATCAGGCTGTGGAAGACGGCAAGATCACGCAGGCGCAGGCCGATCAATCCATCGCGACGATGAAGGCCAACATCACCGCCAGGCTAAGCGCGCCCTTCGCGCCGCGTGGCAATGGTAACGGCCTGGGCACAGGCTTTGTCGATGCGAACGGCGACGGCGTGTGCGATGTGGGTGGTCAGACCCCACAGAGCGGTCAGGGTCTGCGCGGCGCGCAAGGCCAAAGTCGCGGTATGGGACGCGGGAATCGGTAAAGCCCTCACCCCACCAACTCCCCTCTCCTGAGCAGCGCAGTTCATCCTCAGGAGAGGGGTTGGGGGTGAGGCCGGAGAATTCACATGGCCGCCAACATCATTCCACTCAAGCTGAAAAGCAGTGCCAGGGATTATCGCAAGCGCATCAAGTGGACTCAACGCAGCCGGCGCATCACGCAGCTGGCCTTTGCCGCATACATCATCAGCATGAGCGTCGTGCACAACCTTTCCACTGTCGACGGCGCCACACCTTCAATCGATGCGTTGTGCCCGTTCGGCGGTATCGAGACCTTGCAGCGTTTCCTCGCCGGCGGCGGACAATTCATTCCCAAGACGCATTTATCCAACCTCGTGCTGCTGCTGGGCTTGACGATCGGCGTGGTGCTGGCGGGCGGCGCGTTCTGCGGCTGGGTGTGCCCGTTCGGTACGTTGCAAGATGGGCTGACGGGACTGCGTCAGAAGCTACAGCTCAAAGAGGTCAGGGTCGCGCCGAAACTCGATCGGGTTTTGCGCTATGGCCGCTACCTGGTGCTCGCACTGATTCTGATCCAGACCATCTCGACTGTGAAGTTGTGGTTCGCCGATTTCGATCCCTATCGCACGATCTTCGGCTTGGGCTGGTTGTTTGAATTCAACCTCGAAACGAACTGGCCCGCCTACACGATCGCGCTGCTGATCATCGGTGGTTCATTCTTGATCGAGCGGGCGTGGTGCCGTTATCTTTGTCCGCTGGGCGGCGCGATCAGCCTGTTGGGCAAGTTGAGTTTCCTGCGCATTCGCCGCACAGGCGAGTCGTGCAAAGGCTGCGCGCTCTGCGAGCGGCCTTGCCCCGTGAAGTTGCCGATAGCGACGGCAGACACGCTGAGCAGCAACTGCATTGGTTGCCTGGAATGTGTGGCGGCGTGCCCACGTCACGATACACTGGAGGTGCGGCTCGCGCCGGTGTGGCTCGATCCGTTGAAGAAGCGCAAGTGCGGTGAGCCGCAGGATGCTTCAACACTGGAGGTCAGCGATGCGCGTTAATCGTTTCCTCGTGCCCCTGCTTGTGATCGTGACGTTGCTTGGCACAACGTTCATCGCGCAGGCGGCGGGCTTCTGGTCCACGAGCGGAAAAGATTCCCTCGATCTGGAAAACATGAGTGCGGCCGACATCAAAGGCTGGATGACGTTGCAGCAAGTGATGGATGGCCTGCAGGTTTCACAGGAAGAGCTGTATGCTGTCGGCGGTATTCCGCTGGATGCTCCGCCTGAAACGGCGTTGAAGGATCTGGAAGGCGTCGTGCCCGACTTTGAGATCAGCACGCTGCGCGAAAAGCTGCCAGCCCCGGCCAACCCCCTCGACCCGGCTGCCCCGCTCGAGCCGACGCCGCTGCCGCAACCGACCGCCACACCACAACTGGCGAGTACGCCGGTGCACACTCCAGCGATCACCGACACACATAGCGGCGATGGCACAGGTATCGGCCCGACACCTTTGCCGCCGGGTCAGGTGCTGCCGGCTGATCAGATCAAAGGTCGCATGACGCTGCGCGAGGTGAGCGATCAATGTGTCGTGCCGCTCGATCAACTGCTGGTGGCCCTTAACCTGCCACTCGATACCAATCCCAACGTGGCGCTCAAAGATTTGATCTCGCAAGGTACGTTGAGCGAAGTGACCCCGGTGAAAGACGCGGTGGCAAAGTTGCAAGCCAAGTAGCGCGTCAGAAGATCACTCGTCACTCGTTACCAATCACGCTATAATCGACTCATGGCCCAACGTATTCTTGTCGTCGACGACGACCGCCAAATAGTCCGGCTGGTACAGTCGTATTTGCAGCAGTCCGGTTTTACCGTGCTCACGGCTTACGATGGCGCAGAAGCGCTGCACGCCCTGCGGCGCGAAAAACCCGATCTGATGGTGCTCGATCTGATGCTGCCCGGGCGCGACGGTCTCGAGGTTACGCGCATTGTGCGCAACGACGTAGCCCTGGCCGCCATTCCGATCCTGATGCTCACGGCGCGCGTCGAGGATGTGGACAAGCTGATCGGGTTGGAGTTGGGCGCAGATGATTATTTGACCAAGCCGTTCAATCCGCAAGAAGTGGTGGCGCGCGTCAAAGCCATTCTGCGCCGCTCCAGTGGAACGCTGAAGCCGTCGGCCATCGTGCAGATTCGCGGGTTGCGGCTCGATCTGGAACGGCACGTCGCCACCCTGGATGAGCGCCTGCTCGATCTCACGCCGACCGAGTTCGATCTGCTGCGCGTGTTGTTGCAGAATCCCGAGCGGGCCTTCACGCGCGGCGAGTTGATCGAGAATACGGTGGGCTACGGTTACGAAGGCCTGGAGCGCACCATCGATTCGCACATCAAGAATCTACGCAAGAAGATCGAGGTTG
>JAUQXC010000653.1 GCA_030834825.1 Thermoflexales bacterium | reverse complement strand
CGGTATTTTTCCGCGAACAGCCGCCGAACACCCTGACACGCTACTACTATCTCCCGGGTTATTACTTGAGTGATACCACGCCCGGGCAAATCATTCCGCAATTCTATGCGCTGCAGGCTGTCTCGATCGCTATCTTGACCGCTATGGGCGGCGTTCCGCTGGGCCTGCTCGCTACGCCGGTGTGGGGACTGGCTGGCTTGGCGGCTGTTTACTTTCTGACACGTAGTCTGTTTGACCGGCGCGTGGCGCTGTTGGCGGCGCTGTTGTTGGGATCCGTCATTTTACAGAACTGGTTTGCACGTTATCCTACGGCTGAAGTGCTGACGCAGACTTACTTGTTCGCTGGCCTATACGCGTTGAGCCGCCTTCTATGGCGGCATGAGCCGCAACGCAGTTGGGGCGTGTTGGCCGGATTGTGGCTGGGGTTAATCTTCCTGATCCGCATTGATATGATTCTGGTTCTGGCCGTGCTGCCGATCTTGCTGATCGTGTTGGCCGCCGCGCGGCGCTGGTCGGCCGGGCTGACGATCTTTGCGATCACGTTTGCCGTGCTGACCGTGCAGAGCGTGCTGCATGCCGTGTTGTTCGCCTGGCCGTATACTTCCAATACTTACCAGGCTGCGATCAGTATTTTGCTGGGGCGGAACGGGCTGTGGTGGCTGGCCGTAGGTTTGATCGCTAGTTTAATCGGGTTCACGTTGTTGTACGTTGGGTTCCGGCGGTTTAATCGGTTGGGAGACAGCCACCGCCAGCAAGTTGTGCGCTGGCTGAGCATCGCGTTGATTGTTGGTGTGAGCGTTGCCGCGATCTATGCTTATTTTATCCGGCCAGTGTTAGAGCCTGCCTTGACCGCTAACTACTGGTATGCCGCTGAGCAGATCCCTATCACCAATCGTGAAAACCTGGTGAGGATCGGCTGGTATGTCACGCCGCTAGGCCTGACGATAACGCTGCTAGGCCTGTGTCTGATGATCTGGCGTGAGCGTCCGTTGGCGGTGCGGGTCTTCCTGGCCATCGGGCTGTTATCGAGCGTTGTGTATGTGTTTAACATCTTGAACAACCCGCATCATATCTATGCCATGCGGCGTTATGTGCCAGTGGTTATTCCAGCGATGATGATCTGGGGCGCCTATGGTCTGGCTGCTTTAAGTCGAGCGCGTTGGCGTGGTGCCCGGCCGATAACGCTGCTGGTGCTGCTGGCCTGGCTGGGCGGGATGATCTGGCAGTCGCGTGTGATCTGGCGGCAGGTCGATTATTCTGGATCCCTGGCGGCACTGACACCGTTGGATCGTGAGCTTGAGCCGGGAGCGATTGTCTTGTTTGACGATCAAAGCCCGGTGGGGGTGGGCGATGCCATCGGCACGCCGCTCCGCTTCATCTTTGAACATCCGGTGTTCGTGTTGCGCGATCCACAGGCTGTGACACCGGAAGCCTTGCGCACTTTGGTGCGCGATTGGCAGCAACAGGGCTATCCGGTGTACATGATAAGTCTGGCTGACAAAACGGTTTCAATCGCGGACAGTTTGCCATTAAGCGAAGCGCAATGGTTTACATTGGACACCACGATGCTGTTGCCCACATACACCGACTATCCTAATCAGGTTGTGCCAGTGCGGTATGATCTGAAGATGCAAGCGATCCAAACGCTGCGCTAGATTCAGTTTGAGGAGATAATCTGGTCGATCTAGATCGGCGTTGGACGAGTAAAGCAAGTCCGTGCGGATTTGCCAGCGCGCGGTTTAATGGGCACTGGATCGCTTGAATGGGAACAGCAGTTAAGCGATAATTCACCTCACCTGTTCGTGTGAGGTGAACGATGTTGCTGAACGAAATTCATTGTCCTGACTGTGACACGCGCGATCTGAAAGTGCATACGACCTACACCGTTCAAAATGGCGAAACGCGGCGGGTGTACTACTGTGCCACCTGTCAATGCTACTTTTCAGAGACCTATGGCACGGCCTTGGCCGGCTTGCGCACCCCTCTGAGCCGGATCCAACAGATTCTGGAAGCCGTCAACGAGGGTCTGAGCGTGAAGGCGGCCTGTCGCACCTTTCATGTCTCCAAGAACACGCTTCGCACGTGGCAAGCGCGCCTCAGCCCGGTGAAAGACGCCCTGTTGCTGTATGCCTTGTGCCATCAATTTCTGCACCAACTGATTGAAGGCGACGAACTGTACACGAAGGTCAATTTGAATCAGCCGCCCGCCGACTCGCCAAGCTGGACGGTGGTGCTCATGGATCGGGCCAGTCGCTTTATCTGGGACTTGAGTTGCGGCGAACACGATCGGACCTTTTTTGAGCAGGCGATCCAGACGCCCGCCCACGTCATTCAACAGACCAACGACCTGGCACTCGTCACCGATGGGGAACGGCGGTATGGCCTCGTACTCTTTGAGATTTGCCAAACGGTCATTCGCACGGGGCGCCGCGGTCGCCCGCGACAGACGCTCCCAGAAGGTGTCCAAGTCCGGGTCAAAAACAAAGGCTCCCAAGCCCATCCGCGGGGACGCAAACGTCCCAAATATCAGGTTCCACAACCAGAGCATCCCAACACAATTTCCACACTGACCGATCGCGACATTCATGTCAATCATGTGGAAGCGTTTAATGCCGCCCTCCGGTGTGGGATGGCGTGTTATCGGCGGAAAACGAATACGTATGCAAAAAAACGAACGTTTGCAATGTCGGCTTGACGTTTACTGGCTCTTGCACAACTTTGTGTACGTACACCTCACCACCAAACAGGTGCCAGCTGTGGCCTTAGGCATCGTGACTGAAGGCTTGTCGATCGCTGACTTATTCCGACTGCACTGTGTTTACCATAGACCTAAACCAGTGCCGTTTAATGATACTGTTGGCAAACTGGGTCTCGTGTATGATAAGTGCAGGAGGCATCAATGTGTCTCAAAGCGCAACCACCCTGGCCCTGCCGGCAGAGACGGCCGCCGTCGGTAAAGTCTTGATGAAGGAAGACAGTCCGTATCGATTGGTGGGTGACAAACTATTCACTCGTGTGAGTGAGACCGACTTCGCCGACTTGTATTCAAGTGAAGGGAAACGGGGGATTTCGCCCGTCATCTTGGCCTTTGTCACGGTCTTCCAGTTCATGGAGAAGCTGCCCGACCGCCAAGCGGCGGAAGCCTTGCGGGTGCGCTTGGATTGGAGGTATGCTTTGCATTTGCCCCTGACTTATACGGGCTTTGATTAACGTGAATTCGGTTTAAGCCGCCGTCAAGCGCGGCAAGGCGTCAAGATGCAGCGACGGCTTTTTCGGCTGATGACAATAGGCCATCAGGCCGCAGAGCAAATTGACGACGAAGTTGGTTACGCGGCGATGGCGCGTGTG
>JAUQXC010000652.1 GCA_030834825.1 Thermoflexales bacterium | reverse complement strand
TTTGTATTTTTCTATAAACTCATTCGCTTGACGACAACCATATCTATACATCTGCACCTCGGTATAAGTTCTTGTCGAGAATAGGGGAGGGATTGAATCACATGGATCATTAGGCACCCTGTGTAATTCTTTTGTCTCGGTGTAATAACGAGCAATGATCTTGCCAGAACCACTTACACAATGTGCAGTTCCCGGGCCATACGGAAGCCAATAAACGTGTTTGTATAGTGGATCTGTTATGCCAGTTCTGCTCTTTTCACGCTGACCGTTCACATCTTGCTCAAGATTAGTTCCGTCGCCAATCTTCCCAATGTAAAAGTCCAATTTCTTGAGTTGCTCTTCAGGACCACAATGGAAAACATATCTTCCAACATACCAGCTCTTGGTTAGATCCCATTTCTGAGCTGTTGTATGCCTGCCACCCTCGCAATAATTCCACGCTGACTCCTTGTTTGAATTCATACCCCAGTAATAATCCTTCAGAGTAAACATCGCATACGTCCAAGGATTGAGCATCTGCCCCGTTGTCTGATCTTGCGCTCTAATCATCGCGAGGCCGGCCTTGGAAGATCGGATCTGGGTACTAAACAGTCGGTTTTCATTGACGGTGCCGCTGTTACCCGTAAAGAATTCCACATCCGGCCAGGTGGAAATAAGTTTCACCTGGTGGCCAATCTCCGCGCCAGAGAGTGTGAGCGTGATGGTCGAGATACCATCGGCCAGAACAGAAGACGGTGTAGCACTCAACTGGATACTTTCGCAGCTGGCCAGTTCGGGCGGCATGAGATAGGTGTTGATCTCCGCGATGAGGGGAGATAGCTCAAGACCCAGGCTGCTGTTATGCCTAAAGTCGGAAGAGAACTCGACCAGGCTACCGGGCATGTTCGTCGCGATCTGCCAACCGCCGATGGCTTGACCGCCCGGCGCTATATCGCCCAAATTGAGTGTCAGCGAACCGTTGGGGACTTCTTGATAATTCAGAGTCGCACTGACCACACTAAAATTCAGTTGCAAGCCCGAGGGATTATTCACAATGCGCGGTTGCGAACTCGTGATCCGCACCTTTTGGGCCAAGCCATAGCCGACATTACGCACCACCACTTCGAGGGGCAGTCGTGTACAGAGCGTACCAGCTCCGGGGAAGTAGTAATCCAGCACCAATTTAGGCTGCGGCTTGACGGTGATCTCACGCGCCAGGGTTTGCACAACCTCTGGCGTGCCATCTGCCGAGTAGGACATCACGGCACTGACGTAGAACTTACTGCCCAGAGTGTCCGTCAAACCCAAGTCGCTGGGGACAATCGTCCATTGCGTTTGCTTAGTATGCCCTGCCGCAATGTTGCCCAGGATCGTGGGGAGAGTGGGCGTGATGGCAAAGTATGGTGTGAAGTCTTGGCCAGCGGCATCCCGAACGACGAGATTGAGTTGCATGTCTTGCAAGGTCTGATCGCCGTTATGAATGTTCAAGGTCGCCAGAAATGCCTCACGTTCCAACATGACGTCCTGGTTGAGTTCCAGCTGGACCTGCTGATGGCCATTGCCATACTCAGTTACTGGTGATGGAATGTTGATTCCCGGCAAACCCGGACTGCCAGCACCATGGGTAGATAACCAAGTAAAGATGATGCCACCTGGGCCGCCTTGAATCGACCAACCACCTGATGAACCGCCACAGGCGCAATCGACGTGGAAAGGCGCCGGAACGACATAGGAGGCCGTCGTGTAGACTAGATCGCCCGGATCAAAAGAGGTGTGCAACCGAAGACCTAAGGCCGTTTGCGTCGCGGCCACTTTGAGGAACGAAGTTTTACTGAACTGGCCGGTGGCATCTAGCAACCGGATGGGAATCGTATCGGTGTAGGTGCCTGCCGCCAGCCAGGCCGGCGCCGTGGCCGACAGGGTGAGGGACATTTGCTCCCCTGTCCCCAGATTCAACACTGTACCTTGAACCGGATTGTCCAATTTGATCCAGCTCAAGCGAGTCGGCTGTCCAACCTCCAGATAAGTTTGCGTAAAGGGCTTGACCACTTGCAGCGTGTACTCGCGGCTAAAATACTGAGTGGGCGTCAACAAATCAGTGGTCAGGCTGCTGGGGTTAAAGGTATAGGTAGGACCATCTACTACTTGTGAATAAACGATGCTGGCCATAGGCGCGTTGCGACCACAGTCTGCCGGAATCGGACCAACAGGTATATCCGCTTGCTGATGTGGCCCCACTTGAACATTGACCGCAAAACCGTTCACGCTAGTTATCGTCTGAGTGATATCCACTGGATTCGCGGCATGGAAAGTAGTGCTGGCGCTGCCTGTCCCACCACAGGGTTGCATCACCGAATCACCCCACATGAACAGCGTGGGGGCGGGACTGCTGATATCGTAGGTCATCTTCAACGTTACCGAATAGGCATCCTCGATCGTTATCGGTACAACGGTCCACTCATACTTGAAGGGATAATACGTCAGCCGCTCGGGCACAATCATGGAATCCGCTTGGGGTTCTACACGGAGATTGCCCTTCTTAGAGTCATGCGAGGCGGCATTCACCAAGTAGGTGTAATCCCCAGCCGGCACATTCGCAAAGCGGGCCAGACCTTGCTCATTCGTCCGGGCAGAAAAAGTTTGCGTGTAGGTCTGCATCACGCCTTGGCTCACGAAGTAGGTCGGTGACTGTTTCGTCAGGAGGACATCGGCCCCGGGCAAGGTGGATGCTACTGAATTGCCGACCTGAAAGATCAAAGTCCGAGTTTGATAGTCGGTGACATCCACCTGGAGGGCGAGCGCTGCCGAGCCACCATTGTCTGAACTGGCGTAAAGATAATCCTGATAGTGGCCCACAACGTCGGACAGGGTAGGGCTGGCGTAGATGAGAATAGAAGCCGCTTGCCCAGGCGAAATGACCTCGATACTATTTACAGTGCCGAAACTGACCCACGGCATAGATTCAGGTGTAGTAATGACGACATGATTCAGTGGTGCCGCTCCGGCATTCCTGATCTGGACTTCGCGGAAGGCCTGCTGTCCTTGTGTCACCGCCATATCGATCGCATTCGGCTCGAGGCTGAGGCGCGGTTGGGCCGGTAGTATGGCCGCAACCTCTTGGGGACCCGTGCCTGATGCGAGTGTGAGTGTGCCCGTTACCGGGTTGTGTTCAGCCGCTTGCACCAAGTAGAGATATTCGCCGACTTCCAAATCGGACAGGGTCAATTCGCCATTTGCGTTCGAGGTACCACTGGCAAACTTGTGCGTCGTTTCCGAGGTGCCTTCAGTTACGACGACCGATGGGGTAGTACGTTGCAATTGGACTAAGGCATTAGTTAGTGAGATGCCTGTTGTATTGGAAATAGCAAAGTGCAGATCACGCGTTGGCCCTAGCAACTGTACCGTTAGCATAACCGGTTGAGACTCAATACCATAGCCGTTCACCCAGACGCGGTCACGGTATTCACCCGTGGTGAGCGTACCAGGCGGTGTGGCCGTCATCGTGAACGTGGCACTTTGTCCCATAGCCAAATCGGGCAGCGAAGTTGTGCTCAGGCTTAGCCACGGCAGATGCGGCGGCGGGAGCAACGTGACATTCGTCAGCGCCCCCGTACCCGCATTGCGAATCGTGATCTGGAGATCAGCGCTGCCACTCGGCGAGACGGGCAACGTCGGCACGATCGGATTGATCTCCAACCGTGGCACAGGAAGCCTGACCTGCGTGGCGAGCGTGGCCTGGTTGTTGTTCAAACGCTCATCGGCGGTGGTTGTCGTAGCCATGGCGAGGTTGGTCAACAGCTTGCCACCCGCGCCCAACTCGAGATACCCCACCACTTGGAACTCGATCGTTTGATTGGGATTCAGCGTGCCAAAGTTCCACGTCAGATTTTGGCCTTGGACATTCACGGCCACCGGTGCCGTATGTGTGATGAAGGTGACATTGGCCGGCAAAGTGTCAGTGAGAACAGTGTTCTGCGCCGCCACGAAGCCAATGTTACGCGTGCGCAACGTGTAGGTCACCTGGTAGGTGGCCGTAGCCTGGCTGGGACCGAACTTCTCTATGGCTAAGTCGGCACCACGCAGAGTAGTGGTTACATTAGCCATGTTATTAATTAGATTCTCTTCGCCGGTAGAAGAAGCGGTATTCATGGTGTTAACGACTGACACGCCCGGAACAGCCGTCTCATTAACTCTGGCAACTAAGTTGAAGCTGACGCTGGATCCCGGTGCCAACGAGCCCAACGACCAGGTCAACGTTTGACCAGTCTGAACCACGGTGACTGGAGCGGTATCGGATAGATAGATCATCTCGGCGGGCAGCACATCCGTCACGATCGTGTTCTGCGCCACCGCGAGTCCAATATTGCGGATCGTCACCGAGTAGGTGATGGGCAAACCGGTTCCAGCGACTGTGGGGCCGCTGTGGGTCACCGCCAAGTCGGCTGTGCCCAGCGTAGTCGTCACAGTGCTCGTATTGTTGACCAAAGATTCTTCGATGTTGTCGGTGCTCGCCTCCGCCCGGTTGGCCATCTGCGTTCCCGCCGGAGCGTCTAAAGCAACGTTTCCTACGACTTGATAGTGAACGACGCCATTGGGCGGAAGAGCACCCAAATTCCAGACCAGTGTTTGGCCGGTCTGTGTCCCGGTAATCGGGGCCGTATCCGCGAGGTAAGTGACTTGATCGGGCAAGGTATCGGTGACGACTACGTTCTGTGCCGTGACCAAGCCCACATTGCGAATGGTGAGCGTATAAGTGATGGGCAGGCCCAGACCGACTGCGGTTGGTCCAGCTTTCGTCATGACCACATCAGCGCCGACAAAGGTGACTGTCGCAGTCGCGTCTAATGAAGTCTCGTCGCCGACTGCTGAAATGACGACGATCTCGCCTGGCGTATCGATAACGGTGCCCACCGCCTGGCCAGCAGCATTGGTCACCGTCAGGGGTTGAGTGACCTGCGCATGACCAGTCGCGCTCAACACGACGGTAGCACCTGGGACAGGGTTATTAAAAGCGTCGCGCGCTGTGACAGTCACGGTCACAGGAGTCGCCCCATCGGCCGGGGCGGTACTGCGTGAAACTGCCAAACTGGAACGCGCCGCATCAGGCGGCCCGGCTAAGAAAGTAACGGTG
>JAUQXC010000651.1 GCA_030834825.1 Thermoflexales bacterium | reverse complement strand
CTTCGCGATCTCAGCGAAGCGACGACCCGCTTCCAAGTGGACTCTTCCAAGACACACGTTGTCACTTTTTAAGGAGAACACATGAAGACGAAAATTTGTCGCTTAGGCGTGGCTGTGGGAAGCGCCGCTCTCTTGGTTATGGCGTTGGCCGCTAGCCTGGTGGCCGCCTCGCCCACCGGGCGGTTCGTACTCTTGACGACGACCTCAGCCGGCTCGCTGATCGTGGAGAGCCGCCCCAGCCTGGATAACGCTGGCCATTGGCTGGCCTTTCACAGCGATTCGGACATTCTGGGACAAGGCATCCCTGAGTACCAATCTGAAGTCTGGCTGTATCAGATCGGGACAATGACCACCACCCGAGTCACCACCTCCAGTGACGGTATGAGTCGAGATAGTTGGAATCCTAGTCTCAGCGCGGATGGCACCAAGGTCGCTTTTGAGAGTGATTCCAGTTTCCCCGGGCATACGATTCCAGATAATCAATTCGAAATCTGGCTGTATGATCGCGTGGCCCGGACTTACACCCGAGTAACGACATCCACACCTGCCAGCCGGGTAAGCGAAAATCCCAGCCTGAATGAGGACGGCACCGTCATCGCCTTTGCCAGCGATTCTGCTTTTTGGGGCGGGACGATTCCTGTCACTCAACTGGAGATCTGGTTGTATGATATCCCTTCGGCCACATTTACCCGCGTCACCACCGGCACCACCGCTTATCTACCCGGGTTGGCCCAAAGTAATCATCCCAGCTTGAGCGGCGACGGCACTCGAATCGCCTTTGAGAGTAATACCAATTTTTTGAACCCGTCAGAGGGTACCCGAACAGAGATCTGGCTGTACGATACACAAACATTGACCTTTACGCGCGTCACCACGGCCAGCGGTAGCGACCGTGAAAGCCTGGAGCCTGCCATTAGTCTGGATGGAACCAAAATTGCCTTTCAGAGTGACTCGAACCTGGCGGGGCACGTCATCACCGCCGAGCACTACGAAATCTGGCTGTATGATATCGCTGCCATGACTTATACCCGCGTGACGACCTCCACCGGCTCGGGCTACCGGTGGAGCACAACACCCAGCCTGGATCGCACCGGCAGTCAGGTGATTTTTTCCAGTGATTCTGACCTATTGCATGAAGGCATCGGCGATAACATGCATGAGATCTGGCGGTATGATGTCCCCACCGGACAGCTGACTCGTCTAACCCGAAACTCCAACACGAATCGCGATAGCTGGTTACCTCGTATAAGCGCTAACGGGCGGCTGATCGCCTTTGTCAGTGACTCCAACCTTCTAAACGTGGGGCTTAGCGACGATCAGTATGAATTCTGGTTGTACGACAGCCGGGAGCGGCTATATCTGCCGCTGGTTTTGAGGTAAACCACGCAGTAAGGGGAACTACAGCCCCGGTTGCGCCGTCCTAAAACTGGGACAGCCTCGCTCCAGCGAGATCGTGAAGTTCAAGCCGGAGCGACGACCAGTTCCTCAAAACACACTTCGCTATCAGGTGTTCATATGGAACCGACACGCCGGGAATTCATGCGTCAGGTAGGCGTCTTTTTAGCCGGCTGGCTTGCCTCGGGGTGTGCGGCGTCACGCACCCCTGAACCGACACCGATGATGACCTGTTATCAGCCAACAGCTATCCCCGTGACACCTACTCTTAAACCTTCACCAACTCTGACGTGCTACACACCAACCCCAGCGCCTACCCCTACCCCGCAAGCAAATGATGCACGTTGGAGTGCACTGCGCGCCAGTTGGCTGGAGTTGAAAAATCCTCAGTTGCAAACTTACGAAGACACCGA
This sequence comes from Thermoflexales bacterium, assembly GCA_030834825.1. Classification (GTDB taxonomy): domain Bacteria; phylum Chloroflexota; class Anaerolineae; order Fen-1058; family Fen-1058; genus Fen-1058. The sequence goes on along the minus strand of JAUQXC010000651.1, from coordinate 3,893 downwards.
CTTCTCGCGCCACCTAAGCCAACAACATGCCGAGGCGCTCACGGCGCTGACCGAGGCAGGGCTGCTCGATGCGGCAGTGGCCGCCGATATTCAAGTGGCGTTCGACCAAGCCGTGGCTCACGTCCAACGACAGCAGGCCACCTGTTACATTGCCCTGCCTCCTGAATACACACCGCGCCAGGAGGTGCTGACGCAAACCGCAGCACTGACGGAGATGGCGCAGCGCAGTGACATCAATCCGGCAACGGTTGAACGAGCGCGCGCGGCGTTGGCGCGGGACATGGCTTGGCTGGCGCAGTTTCAGGCCGGAGAAAAGCCCGATGATCTGGCAGACATCCAGGCTACGCCGACTGAAATCAGGGCGGCGCGCATTCTCGTTGATCTGCTATTAGCTGCTAACTGATTCCTCAAAGTAGCCTCTATTATCAGTGGATCCGTATGGAACCGACACGCCGGGAATTCATGCGTCAAGTAGGTGTCTTCCTAATCACTTGCATCGCCTCGGGATGCGAAGCGTCCCACACAAATGCAAGTTTAGATGCGCTACGCGCCAGTTGGCTAGAGTTGAAGAACCCTCGATTGCAGGTGCATGAAGATACCGACTTTTCGAAGCACTTGCTTCAACAACATGCCGAGGCGCTTACAACGCTAGTTAAAGAGGGGGTGATCGATTCTGCGGTGGCCGCCGACATTCAAGTTGCGTTTGAGGAAACCGTAGCTCACATCCAAAGGTCACAAATTATGTGTTACAACCCAACAGCTGTGTTAGTGCCGCGCCAAGATATGCTGGAACAAGCTATGGTGCTGGCAGAACTGGCGCAGCAAACTACCATCGATCCAGACACAATTGAACGGGCTAGTGTGGCGCTGGCCCGGGATATAGCCTGGCTGGATCAGTTGAGAGCTGGTCAAGGGTCCAACAATCCAGAAGGAATCCAGCCCACACCTTCCGAGATCGAAGCGGCGCGCATCCTGGCTGAGCTGCTGGCAACAACTGACTGATCGATCATGGGCAAACCCATCCTCTCGACGATCATCTTTGAAGTGGCACAGGCCTGCGATCATACCTGCCTGTATTGTTACAACTATTGGAATCATCCAAGCTGGCAAGGTCAGCGTCTCTCTCACTCCGCTGATGTACGCCCGCTGTTGGCGCACGTGCTCGATCAAGTGGAGTGCCGGCATGTTACTTTGACAGGCGGCGAACCGACCTTGCGCGCTGATCTCCCAGAGCTTGTTAGTTTTCTCGCGGCGCGCGAGGTGAGCGTCACGCTCATCAGCAACGGGCATCATTTAACCACCCCAGCCATCAGTGACTTACTGCAGCGCGGCGTGCGCTTGTTTGAATTGCCGCTGCTCAGTTTTCGCCGCGAAGTTCACGATCAACTTTCAGACGCGCCCGGTGCCTTCGACGCCGTATTGTCAGCGCTGGCCGAGATTCGTTATCAACGCGGCCAGGCGGTGACGGTCTTCATCGCCACGCGCCGCAATCTGCCGGATCTCTATGACACGCTGAAACTGGCCTTTGCCTTTGGCGTCTCCGGCGTCATGCTCAATCGCTTTAACCCCGGCGGACGCGGCGCGGCCCATCTCGATGAGCTGCTGCCTTCCGTGGCTGAAATGCGCGCGGCGCTGGATGTCGCCGAAAATGCGGCGCAGGAATTCCAAATCCCGATCGCGTGCTCCATCCCGATCCAACCCTGCCTGATCGACACTTCACGTTATCCCCACCTCGGTTTCGGCTTCTGCGCGGCTGGCTCCCAGCGGGCTTATTACACCCTGGATACAGCCGGGAATGTGCGTCCCTGCAATCACACGCCCACCATTTTGGGGAACGTCTGGCACACAGTGCTGGCAGACATGATCGCTTCGCCGCAGCTGAGTGAATTCACCCGCACCATTCCTGCTGTTTGCGCAGCTTGTCGGCTCAGCCAGGAATGCCAGGGCGGGTGCAAAGCCTCGGCGCAAGTTTGCTATGGTGATCTAAGTGCGCCTGAACCTTTTTTGCAGCGCAATCAAAGTTATCAGGAAATCAGGTTGAAGTAGACTGCGTGGGAAGCCGGACTCTTTATCGGCATTGAAAGACTGCATTGAACAACGCTACGCGTTCCGAGCGATGACTCAGAACGCGCAGTGTGATGAGGGTTTTGCTAATTCATGTGAGCTGCGGGTGGAGGGCCTATCCGGCGTGGAATGCTGCGGACTTGCAGTACGATCCACAATCCCAAGAGAAACAGTTCCGGAACTAAAAACTTCACCATCCAACCATAACCCGGATCGGGCTCCAGTTCAAGATGCAGCTTGGCCATCACGACAATAATCGCCATCATGCCAGCGGTGAGGGCAAAGTTGGTCAACGCAAAACCGACCAGCAGACGCGTCCATCTCTCTGGGGTATTTGGCATCTTGCGCAATGCGAGAAGGGGAAAAACGAGGCCGAGTCCCAGTAAGACTGCGGCGAATGTCTGATTCCCTATCGAGTATTCAAAGAAGTCGTTCAGATCTCGCTGCCAGGTCCCCGGCAGGGGGCGAGCCTCGAGAGGCATCGAGTCATAGGGTGCAAAGCCCCAGTAAGTTATCTCGGCCGACCACGACAAGCTGAATAAGCTGAGGATCAACAACAGTACAGCGAGGGCAAGTACAAGGGTGGGTCTCGATCGCACAGACAACTGGAGTTGTGTCATGGTCTATCCCTCCTGATCAGTGATTTATCGATTTTACCTCAGAAGACCACCGGAGCGCATGGTACTCACTTAGGGGCATCTCTTGCTGTCACAGTCCCTGCTCAGTATCATCGTTTCATGGTATGCTTGCGGCGGGATGTAAAGCAAAATCCTTTCAGCCGGACTCCATCCATGACCGATCTCACCGGCAAGACCCTCGGCAACTATCGCCTGCTCGAACGAGCGGGACGCGGCGGCATGGCCGTCGTGTACAAAGCGTATCAACCCGCGCTGGAACGCTATGTGGCGATCAAAGTCATCCATGAACAACTGGCCGCCGAAAGCGCCGATTTCTCTCGGCGGTTTCAGCGCGAGGCGAAACTGGTTGCCAACCTGCGCCATCCCAACATCGTGCAGGTGTATGACTTTGGCGTTGCCGAGCAGGTGCCCTACATGGTCATGGAATATCTGGAAGGGGATACGCTGAAGGCGCGCCTGACCGAGCTGGCCGCGCAGGGACAGATCATGCCGCTGGCCGAAACGCGGCGGATTTTCCTGGCGGTGACCGGTGCGCTGGAGTATGCCCATCAACAGGGCATGATCCATCGCGATGTGAAACCAGCCAACGTGTTCCTGACCACGCACGGCGAAGTGGTGCTGATGGACTTTGGCATCGCCCGGCTCACCGACGGAACGCAGTACACCGCCTCTGGAGCCATGGTCGGCACACCCGCTTACATGTCGCCCGAACAGGGCCAGGGAGAGCACGGCGACGAACGCAGCGACATCTACGCGCTGGGTGTCATGCTGTATGAGATGGTTACCAGTCAGGTGCCCTATCAAGCCGACACGCCCCTGGCCGTCATCTTGAAACACATCAGCGATCCACTGCCTCTGCCCGGAGCGCTCAATCCGTCACTCCCAGAGGGTGTTGCACAAGTGATCTTCAAAGCGCTGGCCAAAGATCCCAGCGATCGCTATCCCAACGTCAGCGACATGGCGCGCGCCCTGGAAGCCGCGCTGCCCGCCACTGGCGATCAACCTGCCGCGTCCACCGCTGCCCTACCCGCCCATCACACGGTTACCCGCGCGTCATCAGCCACCCGATCGGATCAACCGCACACCACCCGCTCGCGTCGCCTCGCGATCGGGCTGGGGCTGATCGGCGTGCTGATCGTTGCGAGTGTGGCCGCCGGGTTGCTGCTCAATCGATCGGATACCCGACCCGCC
>JAUQXC010000650.1 GCA_030834825.1 Thermoflexales bacterium | reverse complement strand
AGCGCTTCTGCGAAGAGGCGCCACTGTTTGCGAAGGATGAGCCCTCGATAGTTTTTCCACAACGACGCTGGATAATTCTTGGCGATGACGTAGAGGAAGTTGCGGCCATCGTAAAAGGAAGCCGTGGCACCGCCGCCGGTGGCACTGAGCTTGTGATAGACGATGGCTTTAGGAGCGTACACACATTTCCAGCCGGCCAATTGTGCACGCCACGCCAGGTCGATGTCTTCGCACGAGAAGAAGAAATCTTCATCCAGTAAGCCGATCTGATCGAGCATGACTTTACGATACGCCGCCGATCCGCCGCAGGCGCTGAAGACGTACTCCTCACGGTCGTACTGGCCCCGATCGATCTCCCACACACCCCGGTTGCCCGGAATCCCGTCGAGGCGATAGTAGTCGCCGGCCGTGTGAAACGTGTCACGCCGATCGAAGAGTTTCATCTGCGAAGCCACAAGGCCGGCTGCGGGATGACGCTCAAATGCGGCGAGGATTTCTGCGAGCCAGTGCGGATCAACCTCCGTGTCATTGTTGAGCAAGACGATGAACGTGCCCTGGGCAGCGCGGATGCCGGCGTTGTTGCCCCCCGTGAAGCCGCGATTCTCAGGTAGGGCGACGACCTTCACTTCGGGATAATCACGCGCCAGTAATTCCAGCGAGTCATCGCGTGAAGCGTTGTCGGCGACGATCACTTCGAAGTTGCGATAGGCCTGAGCGCGCAACGCGTTGAGGCACGTGGGCAGATGCCGGGCGCCGTTCCAGTTGACGATGATGAGGCTGGCCGTGGGTCGCTGGCCACGGGCCACTGGTTCAGAATTGTTCATGTTGCAGATAGTCTGCCAAAGCAGCCGCCCATGGCCTGAGCGTAATGCCGAGCTGTGCACCGCAGAAGTTGCGCAGTGGCGCATAGGGGGGCGGGGTGGAAGGCCGAGGATAGTCGGCGAGCACGATCGGTTCGATGGGGATGTGCGCCCGGCCACTCAGTTCCAGGATCTTCTGCGCGAATTCATAACGCGAGCACGCGCCCTCGTTGGTGAAGTGATAAATGCCATAGGCGCCCGTCGGGATGAGCTGCTCGATCGCAGTAATGAGATCTTCCGTGTAGGTGGGCGAGCTCACTTCGTCGGTCACCACGCGCAGCTGGCCCTCGGTATCGGCGCGCGCAATGATTTTTTTCACGAAGTTATTGCCACCCAAACCGTATAGCCAGGCGGGACGTACTATATAGAAACGGGTGGTCAGATCGCGCACGAACTGCTCGGCGGCGAGTTTTGATTTGGCGTAAGGATTGATCGGGTTGGTCGCATCGAATTCGAGATAAGGTCCGGCTTGTGTGCCGTCAAAGACTTCGTTGGTGCTGATGGCCAGCAGGGTCGCACCAGTGGCTTCACTCGCTACGGCCACATTGCGCGTGCCCAGAGCGTTGACGCGATAGGTTAGATCGGGATTGCGAGCCGCACCATCCACATCGGTCATGGCGGCGGCGTGAATGATGACCTGGGGCTTAAAAGCGGCGAGGCTCGATCGGGTGGCTGCCAAATCCGTAAGATCGACCTCGGGCAGATCGATGCCCAGCAGCTCATGTTGAGTTAAACGACGCATCAGGGCGCGTCCTAACTGCCCTTTGGCTCCTGTGATATAAATACGCATGACGCTACCTCGCGAACAAGATGTGGCGATTATACCAATGACAAATGGTCATTGACAAATGGTCAAAGATCATAGGCTCACCCACAGCGAACATGTTACAATGCCATATGCATTTTGACATCTTTACGTTGTTTCCCGGAATCTTCGAGTCGCCTTTACGCGAGAGTATGCTGAAGCGGGCGATTGACTCGGGCCTGCTTGAAGTCCAGCTGCACAACATTCGCGATTACGCCGAAGGCCGACATCAGGTCACCGACGATTATCCTTATGGCGGCGGTGGTGGGATGGTGATGAAACCGGAGCCGGTCTTCAGCGCAGTCGAAACCGTGTTGGGCTTCGAAATGTCGAGTGCCATGCGGAATGAAGCGGAGGCCGCCGTCCGGCAGCCGAATTCCGAAATCCCCATTATTCTCTTGACGCCGCAAGGTCGCCCCTTTAATCAGCAGCTGGCCTTCGAACTGGCCGGGTACGACCGCGTGGCCTTGATCTGCGGGCGCTACGAAGGATTTGATGAACGCATCCGCGAGCATCTAGCGACCGATGAGATCTCGATCGGTGACTATGTGCTAACGGGTGGCGAACTGGCGGCCCTCGTGATACTGGACGCTGTGATTCGGCTAAGACCGGGCGTGCTGGGCGATCCGACGGGCGCAGTCGACGACTCGCACGCGGGCGGGTTGTTGGAGTATCCGCATTACACGCGTCCGCCAGAATTTCGCGGCTGGCAGGTTCCTGAGGTATTACTGTCCGGCAATCATGCCAAAGTCGAGCGTTGGCGGAGGGAGCAGGCGTTGCGCCGGACATGGTTACGGCGCCCTGAACTACTGGAGCGGGCCGAATTGACTGATTCTGAGCGTGCGTTTTTGCAGCAGCTAAGTCAGAAGGAATGAAACACGCTTGACAGTGGTTCTAAACAGGGGCATAATGGCGAACAAGTACTTCCCCTTATGCACTTTCAAAAATAATCCGACACAGATACAGGCTGTTGAGTGCTGAGTATCATCTGAGGAAAGTTCTGTATCCATTTCGAGGTAAGGTTTGGACTACCTGTCCAACATTCATCAACCTCGGTCTGATGATTCTTCTTCTTACATTCCTTCCCCGTACTCTCACAGCTATTATGTTTTGAATGTAGTTTGGTGTAACAGGTGAATTCTCTGACTTAGACAGGGTTCAGGTTTAGAGGTCTAGTTGTGACCTCGCCGCAGTTAGTAAGTGATCTTATCGACCAGGGTGGGTTGAAGATTGGCAAGACTGAACTGAGAAACCTGACATTAGCCGTTATCCTAACTCACTTGTCCGGTGCTCTCCTTACAGTAGTAGTTGGATTTAAAGGAAGCGTATGAGCATCCACTTTAATACTGTGGCTATATACTGGGGTCTCTGGTTGATCAGGGCGAGGTTTTGCTTTTTTAATGAAAGCCGATATAATCCTGACAGATTCACTTCAAACAGCAGGTTCAAAAAAGAATCTTCTTGAACCTTTTGAACAAGGTCAGAGTATTGATCACTAGTATGACTTTATCCCCAACAGACCGCGATCTCATCCAACGTTTATGCAACGGGGACCTGGCTGCCCTGGGTACCCTGTATGATCGTTATCGCCTGCTGGTCTTTCATACAGCGCTAGCCATTACGCGCGACCGCCAAGCCGCAGAAGACATTTTGCAAGAGTGTTTTCTGAAGGTTAATGCGTATGCCCGCCGCATTGATGTTAATCTTCCCCTGGAACCCTGGTTATATCGGGTAACTGTGAATCTGGCCTACACTCACGTCAGCCGCCGCTCGCGTTGGTTCACTTCCTTGGAGAATGTGATTGATCGGTTAGTGGCCCCGGCACGTACCACGACAGAATATCATGCTGAGATGTCCGAATTGCAGGCCGTCATTCAGCAAGCGATTAATGAGTTGCAGCCCAATCAGCGCATGACGGTGATTCTGTATTACTTGAATGATCTGAGTCTGAAAGAAATCTCATACATCATGGATTGCCCGGTGGGCACGACCAAATCACGGCTCTATTATGGTCGGGAGCACTTGAAGCAGCAGTTAGAAGAGTACTTGCGGCCACAACTTGGGACGGCAGTGGCAAATACTCGGTCGATGTCCACGAGGTAGAAAGCTATGGCATTGGTAGAAACTGTCGATATCATGATTCGTTCCGCGCTACGAACAGAGGTGCGCTCAGAGGAGCCATCTCCTGCGGTGCGAGATGCGCTTCTCGCTGCGGCGGCGGATGAAAACCCCTTGCGCTCGGTGGTGGGACCGTCAATGCCGCCGCTGGTGGAAGAACTTCAAGAAGAAAACGAATCTGCAGTTGATGACTGGGGTGCGCAGGTGGTAACTGCCCTTCCTTTGGTCCGCAGGCAGCTATTGTTGCTGGCCGGCCAATGGTATGCTGTCGTCAGATGAATATAGCGCGTCGGGCGTACGGTCCGGCGCGTTATTTGGTAGTCGAAAGTGTTGTCATTCTAACGAACCGGAGGACGCCCGCGCTATGCAGCAACAGCCGCTCCTAGAAGTTAAAAATCTCAAGACGCGCTTCAAGATTACGGGCGCGTATGTCCACGCTGTCAATGGCATCTCCTACTCTCTCAACGAAGGTGATTCGTTGGGGGTAGTGGGTGAAAGCGGATGCGGAAAAAGCGTGGGAGTCATGTCTGTCATGCGCCTCATCCCGCAGCCTCCCGGAGAAATTTATGAAGGCGAAGTGCTGTATGATGGGCGCGATTTGTTGAAACTATCGTCGGAAGAAATGCGCCATATCCGTGGCAAAGAAATCGCCATGATTTTCCAGGATCCGATGACGTCGCTCAATCCGGTAATGCGGATTGGACGGCAGATTACCGAGGCGCTGGAATTGCACATGGGGATGGATAAGAAGCAGGCCCGGGATCGCGCCGCTGAATTGCTGACGATGGTCGGCATCCCCCGCGCGGCCGATCGGCTGGAGGATTACCCGCATCAATTCTCCGGAGGCATGCGGCAGCGCGTGATGATTGCGATGGCCCTGTCGTGCATGCCGCAGGTTCTGATCGCCGATGAGCCAACAACGGCTTTGGATGTGACGATTCAGGCGCAGATCGTCGACCTGGTCAAGAAACTGCGCGACGAACTGGGCATGGCCGTTATTTGGATCACGCACGATCTGGGTGTGGTCGCCCGGCTGGTGAAGAACGTCGCCGTCATGTATGCGGGTTTCATCATCGAGCGTTCCCCAGTCGAGGATTTGTACGTGCATCCCAGCCATCCTTACACGTTGGGACTGTTGGGCTCCTTGCCCCGGTTGGATTCACATGAACGTGAACGCTTGATCTCGATACAAGGCGCGCCGCCCGATCTGGTCGATGTGCCCCAGGGCTGCCCGTTTAGGCCGCGTTGCCCGTATGCGATCGAGCGCTGTGTCGAAGAGAATCCGCCGCTCCTGCCAGTCAGTATCACGCACGAGTCGGCTTGCTGGGTCGATGTCACTACTGGGAGGCCCCGTTAAATGATGGCGCAGAATGAAATGAATGCCACGCTTGAAAAGCAGATGGTGCCGGCCGAAGATAATCTGGTGGTCGTGCGCAATCTAAAGAAATATTTTCCGATTAAGCGCGGTGTGTTGCAGCGCACCGTAGGGCACGTCCAGGCAGTCGACAATGTCAGCTTCACCGTCAAGCGCGGGGAGACGCTGGGGCTGGTCGGTGAAAGCGGTTGCGGCAAGTCGACAACGGGCAAGGCGATTTTGCAGCTCGATCGGCCTACCGCCGGCGAGGTCATCATCGACGGGGTGGATCTGGTGCATCTCAAGGGCGAGAAATTGCGCCAGATGCGCCGTAAAATGCAGATTATCTTTCAGGATCCTTTTGCCTCACTGAACCCACGCATGAACGTGGGACAGATTGTCGGCGAACCCCTGGATGTACACGGCGTGGCCAGGGGCAAGGAAAAGGAAGAGCGGGTTAAAGAGCTGCTGAAAGTGGTGGGGTTGAACCCGCAATTTGTCACACGCTTCCCACATGAGTTTTCCGGCGGCCAACGCCAACGCATCGGGATTGCGCGGGCGATTGCGTTGAACCCGTCTTTTGTCGTGTGCGATGAGCCCATCGCGGCGTTGGATGTGTCTATTCAGGCACAGGTGGTCAACCTGCTCAAGGATCTGCAGGGTAAATTTGGCCTGACGTATTTATTTATCGCGCACGACCTGTCCATGGTGCGCCACATCAGCGATCGGGTGGCCGTCATGTACCTGGGGCGCATCGTGGAGATCGCCGACTGGCAGGCGATCTATGATGATCCGAGGCATCCTTACTCGCAGGCATTGCTGTCGGCTATTCCCATTCCCGATCCGGTGATTGAAGCCAAACGCAAGCGTATTATTCTGGAAGGTGATGTGCCGAGTGCGGCCAACCCGCCCAAGGGGTGCCGGTTTAACACCCGCTGCCCGGTGCGTCAAGAGCGCTGCTTCATTGATGACCCGCAACTGCGTGAAGTAATGCCTGGCCATTGGGCTGCCTGTCATTTTGCGTGAAGGGTTTGTCGCGGACAGGTGCTAAGCCAGACTTGGCGGGATGTGAAGACTTCACAGAAATTCCACAAGGAGGTGAGGCCAGTAGCAAGATTGGGAAACTGCATTGACGTTGTCGTTAGCGGCATTGAACTTGAATTTGCTGTTCGCTAAAATTCTAGGAGGAGAATTACCATGAACCGTAGTAAAGCGATTTGGTTTGTTTTGAGCGTGCTGGTTGTGACCAGCATGGTGTTAGCAGCCTGCGCGCCCGCGCCGACTGCCACAGTCGCGCCGGCCGCACAGCCGACGACGGCCCCGGCTGCACAGCCGACAACGGCCCCCGAGCCGACCGCTGCCCCGGCCAAAGCGACTGATGTTCCTGCTCCGAC
>JAUQXC010000649.1 GCA_030834825.1 Thermoflexales bacterium | reverse complement strand
CCTGCGCGATGCGCGGGCGGCGGGTGGCGATGGCCGACCCCACCATGGAGGGACCGCTGAGCTCCAAGCGGTGGCCGCGTTCTTTCAAGGTCTGGCCGGCTCGGCCAGTGGCTTCCACCATCTCGGCAAATTCACTGTCTTCATCCACCAGAAAGGCCGCTGCATAGTACAGATTAAAACGCTCGACGATCAGCCGCGTGACTTGCGAGATCAATTCAGTCGGGTCAAGGATCGACGAGACCGCCTGGGCGACTTCGGCGCTGACGTTGAGCTGCGCGGTGCGTTCGGTAACACGCTCTTCCAGTGAGGCGCGAATCGTGTTGAGCTCGCGGTTGGTTTGTTGTAAGGCCGCCGAGGTACGGCGCGCGCTGGTCAAAGCCTGATTAATGTTCTTAGTGGTCAAGTAGAGCAAGGCAGCGCCCAAGCCAACACCAATCGAAACATTTGCCCAAATGTCCGCCGGTTTAGTGGGGGTAACGGGTTGCGAAATCAAGCCGGCTTCCGTCAGAAGCAGCAGCACAGTCAAGGTCGTGATATTCAGCAGCGCAGTTACAATGGCGCCTCGCCCCCCTAACAGCAAGCCGGCAATAATCACCAGCAGGATATATGAATTTACGGTGGGACTGACGGAACCGCCGAAAGGCAAAGTTGAGCCTGTGAGCAGCAACCACGCGCCGATGATAAAAACCGTACTGGCCGCTTTGACGTGTTTGGCGTGCAGTAAAACCGTCGCCAGCACTACCGGGATCACCAAGGCTACCCAGATCAGGATACTGACTAGCTTATCACCGGCCAAGACGATACTGGGAACGGCACTGACGACCACGACCACCCACATGATCAGTAAGATGGCATGCAGCAGGCGCGCGGCGCGGGCTAGATCTTCGTCAGAATAGGCCGGCGGCGTCAGCAGCCGCCTGAACCAGTTGGGTTTCTGTTCGCTTGAATTAGGCATTCGTCTTACCTCGTCCGTCGCCCATGGGAGACGTGCTTTCAGCCGCCGGTCCAACGCGGGCCACGACGCGCGCGGCCTTTAGTGACTGGCCCCACTCGTTGACGGCGGTGCGCAAGATGGCGTCCAGGTCCACCGCTTGTCGGACGCGGGCGTTGATCTCGTTGATCATTCGCTCGCGTTGGGCCGTGCGCTGCGTCTGTTCGATCAGGCGCGCGTTCTCTACTGCCTGCGCGATGTGATCGGCGATGTCGGCCAGCATCATCTGGGTGTCGTCAGTCCACTCGTCAAGCGGCGTCCGCAAGCGCAGGGCGCCGATCGGCTGGCCGCGCAACAAGATGGGCACCGTGATCGTGGCTTCTGCTGGATTCTCTGGATTAGGCTCGATCATCATCTCGCCTGCGACCAGTTGATCATCCAACTGCAACAAGGTCTCGGGCGCGATGGCTTCATCCGCCGAGGCCCAAATGACTTCGCGGCCGGCCTGCTGGCGCAGATAATCTTCCCAGGTCTCGCCCGTCAGGCGGCGATTGATGGCATCTACTTCTTGAAGTGCCGCCCGCGTTTGCTCGAACAGCCGACGGCTCTGTAAAGCGACGGCTATTTGATCACCCAAAGTTCCAATCGTCAGGCGTATCCGCTGTTCTGCTGCTTCGGCCAGTGCTGGTGGGCCGCTGAATATAAGGAAGCCCAGCACTTCACTCTGCGTATTAATGCAGGTTGCCACGGCGCTGCGCAGCCCGTCGGCGCTGAGCATCTGCCGCACGTCTTCTGGCATCGCGCTATTAGGATTCTGGGCATCCTTGTAGATCATGACTTCTTCTGGATTGCGCAGCAGCGATCGCAAGGCTGCAAAATCATTCACCGCAGCATCTGGCAGTACGGGTTGTAAGATCCAGTGATCATCAATCTGCTGATAGGCATAGCAATCGTTGGCGATGATGACACCATTCAGGTCACGGCGTGTGATCATGCGTAAGGTGGCGCGGGTCATTCCCATCAGTTGTACCACCGGGGTGGTCGCTTCCAGGATGGATTCGATAGACTGCGCACGCCCGATCGCCTGGGTGGCGCGATACGATGCGTCAGTTTCGGTTAACGCCTGTTGCGCGCCGGCGAGGTTGCGCATGCTCTGCACAGCCACCGCTGCCTGGCCGACCAGCGCCTCCAGGCGTCGCACATCCGCCTCGTGAAAGTGCGTCGGCTCTGCGAACAGCACATTAATGTAGCCTACCCATTGTCCGCCGACGACCAGCGGTACGAAAATGACGCTCTTCGCCCCAAGTCGTTGCACGAAGAGTGCCTGCGTGTTCGAATCAACTTCAGGAATACTAAGGTCTTCCAGCAGTGTCGGCGCATCCGCTCGCAGCAGGGTCCGGGCTGAGCTGAACGCCGCCAACGGGAAGCGGGAGCCGATTTCCATTCCGGCCGCTCGCCGGGTCGAGTAGCCGATCAGCTCGATCCATTGGGGCGTCTGGTGGACAGTCCAGGGGCGATCAAATATGTTCACGGCAACGGTCAATGCGTCTCGCCCCAGCGTTGTATGCTCACGGATCACGGTGAGTACATCATCATAGCTTTGTGCTACGTTCAGCTCGGCACTCGCTCGTAACAAACTGTCGGTGTCGGCCAGGGCGGCCTGCGCCTGTTCATAGAGGCGGGCATTTTCGACGGCGTTCGCGATCTGATCAGCCATGCTTTGCAGCACCGTAATGTCATCTGTGGTGAAGGCTGCCGGTTGATCCGATTGAATCGTCATGGCGCCGATGATGCGGCCGCGGCTGATGAGCGGCAACGCCATCTCTGAGTGGGTCATGGGGAGCAGTGGATTGTCGAAATGTACGGCTTCCTCGCCGACATCCAGTGCGATCCTAGCTTGTTGTGAGACGATACACTGGCCGATCATGGAATTTCCACCGATCTCCAGCTGGTGTTTGTTGATCAGCATTTGCTGTCCGGCATTGCCAGTGCCGGCTTGCAGAATGGCCCACCGTTTTGTTTCGTCTGTCAGGAAAATGCCCACGTAGTAGAAACTAAAGCGGGCCCGAATCAGCTCGGCGGCCTGCGGCAGCAACTCCTCGGCGTTAAGGATCGACGAGGCGGCCCGCGAAACTTCCGACGCCGTCTGCAACTGCAGCGCGCGCCTTTGCTGAGCGGCCAGCAGCTGTTCGCGCTCGGCTTCCACCTGCTTGCGTTCGGTGATGTCCTGGTTCGCGCCAAAGGTCTTGACGGTGCGTCCCTGGGCGTCCTTTTCGATTTGGAAGCGCACGCTGAAGTAACCCATCTCGCCGTCGGCATAGAAGATGCGATGGTCGAGCTGGCGCGTGAAGTTTGGGTCGGTCGCCTCGATCGCCAACTGCACTTCGCGGCCGACGAAGGGCGCATCTTCGGGATGGACAAAACGCTGGGCATATTGCGCTGACGGCATGGTGTATCCGCCTTCACGCTCGGCGGTGGTTCGCAGCAGAGCATAGAACCGGTCGTTGAACGTGAAAGTGTCCGCTGCGACGTCATATTCCCAGTTGGCCAAGCGTGAAGTGCGCAAGGCCTCGGACAACTGAGACTCAGAGGTGGTCAGCTCGTCCAGGCGGCGCAGCGATTCGATCACGGTACTGGCCTGGCCGACGGCGGCCACCAACACGCGGGTCTCTTCCTCGCTGAAAGTGCGCGGCTGCCGGAAGATGCCATTCACGTAACCAATCCATTCTCCGGCTGCCACCAACGGCACGAAGATCGTGCTGCCTGCGCCAAACCGCTTGGCATACAGTTCGCGCGCGGCGTCGTCCAGCCGTGGGTCCTGTTGAACGTCGGTAATGATGGTCGGCTCATCGGGACGAAGTAACACAGGCGCGGCAGAAAAGGCCTTCAACGGATAGCGCGAACTGACGGCGTTGGTCGGAAGTGCGCTCCAGCGGCACAAGGCGATGCTCCACTCTGGCATGGCCTCATCCACCCAGGGGCGATCGAAAAGATTGAGGCTAATGTTCAAATCGGCTTGGTGCAGCACCGTGTACTGGCGCAGCGTGGTGAGAATATCATCGTAGGTCTGGGCCGCGTTGAGGCGGGAGCTAATGTTGTACAAGGTTTCGGTGCGTTCCAGCAGGCGTGTGCTTTCCATGGCGCTGGCAATCTGGCCGCACAATCCTTCCAACAACAAGCGATCTTCATCAGTCAAAGCATTCGCCCGATCACTTTGCACGTCGAGGATGCCTAGTACTTGATCGCGCAGTTGAATGGGCACCGCCAATTCGCCTTGGGTGTCGGGTAAATTGGGATTGGGCCGCCAATTGGGCGACTGCCTGACATCGGTGGCCAGTAGGGAATGGCCGGTGGCTGCGGCGGTGCCCACCACACCTTGTCCCAGGTCCAGTTTATGGCCGGCCATCACCATCTTCTGGCCGATGTCACCATAGCCGACATGGAGGACGACGGCGTCTTGCGCCGGCTCATAGCGGAAGATCTGGGTGTGGTAGTAAGCGAAGCGTTCTTTGATTAACGTGACGACGCGCAGCAGCAATTCGTCCAAATCATGCGCCGCTGCAATCTCCTGCGCCACCTGAATACCGACCTGCACCTGATTGCTACGTTGCTCCAAAGAATCTTGAATGCGTTGTTCCAACCACTTGCGTTCGCTGATATCCACCGCGATCCCCAACAGATAAGGTGCGCCATTGAAGACCGTCAACACACCGGTCAGGTAGTGCGGAATTTTCTCGCCGGCCTGGGTCAGGAAATTAGCCTCGACATCGGCCGAGCCCTGGGTGAAAACTGCTGCGATTCGGCTGTAGATGTATTCCCGCTCCTCTGGTGGGAAGAAGTCCAGCGCCGCTCGGCGGGCTATTTCCTCGTCGGAATAGCCTAAACGTTTTACCATGTTCTGATTCCAGCGCAGGAGTTTGCCCTGTGGATCAAACATGTAGAAGATGCCGGGCAGGCCGTTGAGCACGGCATCCGAGAAGGTTTTCTCGCTTTGCAATAACTGATCGGCGCGTTTACGCTCAATGATGCTGCCTAACATGGAACAGTATACCGCGAGATTTTCCTGTAAATCCTGCTCGGGCGGCGCCTTGCTTATGGCGGTGTCGTTATACAAAATACCGATTGGCCCGGTCTCACCCCGAATCGCCGTGCAGCCGATCCAGCCCGTTCCCACCACGTGAAATTTGTCGCCTTCCCAATGACGGTGTGCCGCATCTTGCACAACCCAGAAACCCTCTTGTGCAGCAAATACGCTTTGATGAGCCTCGATCGGATCTCGCAGAGCGTGTTCGTCGGTTGTCTGGCCCTGCTCGTCAGTGCCATAAGTGCCCAGGATGGATTGGCCTGAGGGATCGACCAGCAGCAAGCCGCAGCGCTCGACCCCGAGTTTTTCGCGCGCCAATTCCACGGCCCGCCGGTAGAGCAGATCGAGATCAGCGAGCCGCATCAGTTCGTCGGTGGCTTCGATGGTGGCGCGGAGGCGACGCGTCAGTTTCTGTTGAGTCTCTGCACTGCGAGTCAGGTCCTCTTCTGCACGTTTGCGTTCCGTGATGTCACGCGCAATGCCGACTAGCCCTAGACGATTGCCGGCGTGATCTTTCAGGGGGACCTTGGTGGTTAAGACCCACCGCGCTTGTCCGTTCTCGTTGAGCGCGGGCTCTTCCCGATCGTACAGGGGCCGATCGGACTGGACGACGGCCATGTCATCGGCATAATAGGTCTCGGCCAGTTCGCGGGGATAAAGATCATAGACGGTCTTGCCCAGAGCTGCCTCGGTTGAATCTACTCGCATTGCGCGGGCGTCGGCTTGATTGTAAAGCAGGAGGCGCCCCTGGGCATCCTTCACAAAGATTTGATCGGGCAGGGCGTCGATCAAGGTGCGCAGCAAATTGCGCTCCTGCGCCAGCGTCGCCTCAGTCTGCTTGCGCTCGCTGACATCCAGCACTTGGGCGACGGTATACGGCTTGTCATTTAAATCCTTCAGTGCGACCGCACTCATTTCGATGTAGCGTTTAGCGCCATCCTTGCGCAGGAAAGTAACCTCGTAACGGGACGAGACGTTTGCGCCATGCTGACGTGGCTGATAGCGGTCGGTGATGATTTGCCGGCTTTCTGCATCCAGCAGCTGCCTAAAGTCGACGCCCAGCAGTTCCTCGCGAGTGTAGCCGGAGATCCGTGTCAGTTCATCGTTGACGTAGGTCAGGTGAAAAGCATCATCTGTGATCAACACCCCGCTATGCGAAGTCTCGACGATCGAACGGAAGCGCTCTTCTGTATGCTGCGCGCGTTCGGCCACCAGCTGCCAGACCACTCCCTGGCTGCGATTCAGCGCGCGCCAAAGAAAATTGCTCGCTTCTGTCGAGCGGATCAACGGCGTCAGTATTTCTTCCGGGATCAACAGGGCCTGTTGAAACCACGCCAGATTCAGCCCCAGCGTTTCCCAGTGCGTGGCGCGCTGCCGGGCATACTCCACCAGTGTCACAGCGTCGCCCGTCTCCAGGCATTCAATCATGGTGTTGAGGAGGTGTTGCTCCAGATCGCGACGCAGCGGTTCAGGCAAGCTGCTGTAGCCGGGCATGGTGCGCAACCGGGCGTCGTACTGATCGACCAGGAGATCGAGCTGTTGACGAATGGCCTTGGCAAGTTGTTGCATGTTATCGATCTCCTTCTGCCTCAGCGGGGTGGCGACCCGCCCGATCGGCACGGCCGAAGCCCAGCTGGACACTGATCCCATTGCGTCCAGTAATGCGCCGGAGTTCAGCGACAGCCGATTGCAGCACGCTTTCAATGTCTGTCGAGCGATGGATCTTGTCGGCGGCATCAGCCACGGCTTTTTCTCGCTGGGCCAGGCGCTCGGTCTCATCGATCAGCCGGGCGTTTTCCAAGACTTGCCCGACCTGGTCGATGAGTGCTTGGGCAAAATCTTTCTCTTCCGTATCCCAGACCAGGTCCGTCTCGGTAGCCGTGATGTTGAATTCTCCGATGGTTGCGCCGCGCACCTTGATGGGCAGGCTCAGCGCCTGCGGGCTGGCCACCCCGGCGCGTGCTGTTTCTGGCGGCGAAGTGCGTTTGCTCGATACTGTCCACTGACCATTGCGCCACTCGGCGGCCACTAACCGGGTCGTGCGCGTGTGCTGATCCCACGCCTGGCCGATCAATCGCCGGTTCGCCGCGTCGAGCTCGGCCAGCGTCTGCTGGGTTTGTTCGGCCAGATTCAGGTTCTCGATCGTGATCGCCAACTGAGAGGCAATTTGTTCCAGTTGGTTGATATGTTCGGCAGAGTACGCGTCGGGATTCTCTCCGCCCACGCTAAACGTGCCCAGGCTGCGATCGCCTACGTGCAGTGGCAGGATGACAGTCGCGCGTTGGCCCGCGCGGTAGAAGGCAACGATATCACTGTATTCATTAACTAACTTGCTCAGGTCCGGCGTGTAGATCGTTTCCCCGCGCTCCAGGCAGGCGCCGATTAACGAGTTTGCCGTTTGAATGGACTGGACATCGCCCACAGGCTGATCGGGATCGCCAGTAAATTCGCGCAACGCCAGAATTTGGGGATTGGCTGTCTTTTGTGTGACGGCCAGTTGTTGCGGCCCCAGCAGACCGACCACGGTGGGCGTCACAATGGTGGCGATATCTTCCAGCGAAGTAGCCATTGCCAAGTTGCGGCTCAACTGGTTGAGCAGCGTCAGGGTCTGTGCTTGGCGCTCTGAATGCTTGAATGTCTCGGCATTGAACAGGGCCACCGCGACCTGGTCGGCCATGATCTGCAAAACTTCGGCGCTAGCTTCGTCAAACGCGCCGACTTGTTCCGATTGAACATCCAGCGCACCCAAGATACGATCGCCCACGCGCAGGGGCAGGGCAATTTCCGATCGGGTATTGGGTAACAATGGATTAGCAAAACGGATGGCGCCTTCACCCACATCCAATGCAATACGGGCACTTCGTGTCAAGATTGCTGCGCCGACCATCGATTGTTCATTGATTGGCAAGTGGTAGCCGCGCTCTAGCAAAGTGCGACCCGCTTCGCCTGTCGCTGCACGCAAGACAGCCCGCTGACTCTTTTCATCGCGTGCGAACACGGCTACATAGTAGAACCCAAAACGCTCGGTGATCAGATTCGCCACCTGTTTTAGGAGTTGATCGGGTTCCAGGATCGAAGTGACGGCGCGGCCCACCTCGGCACTGGCGCGCAGCTGCGCTGTGCGTGACGCCACGCGCTCTTCCAAACTGCTAATCAGACTACGCAATTGCGTGGTCATGCTGTTGAATGACGTAGCCAGTTGGGCGACCTCGGTGGGTCCCCGGACATTGGCCTGCAGCTGCAGTTTGCCGGCGCTAATTTGCACAGCTGTGTTGGTCAGACTGATCAGAGGTACACTTAGGCGGCGGGCCACGTAAACGCCCACCATGCTGGCCAGGACCGCCAGGACGACGAGAATCACGACTGAGGCAAGGCCGTTCCGAAGCACTTCACGGTAGGCTTCCTCCCAGGGCAATTCGACGACGACGGCCCAATCGGGTCTACCAAGTGGGGCATACGTGCCAACCACAGTGACTCGCTGAATGCCGGTGAACAACTCGCCCGCTGCCTGGCTCTTTGGGTCAACACCCTGGATAAACTTGCGCACATTGCTCAGATTTCCTACATTCTCTCCCTGCAGCACGCGTGAGGTATCATTGTAGGCAATCAGATTCCCCAATTTATCTACGACATATGCCGTTCCGCTCTCGCCAATCTCGATTTGATCGATGAAGTTCCACATAAACTTCAGGTTCAATTCGGCCGCCAGGACACCCTCAAAATCCTTAAAAGCGTCGACGATGGGCATGCCTATTAAAATCAACGGCTCGCTGGTATTGGGGTCAATATAGATCGCGCTGAAGTATAGAGCACCCTGCCTGATCTGCACGAGCGCATCGCCTGAAATCTGTTCGGCCAAGTGGGCGGCGGCCTGTTCCGAAAGACGAGAAGCTGTGGCGAGTTCCCGGCCCTGCGCGTTCAACACCGCGATGTGGCGAAAGACCAATTCGTCGTCACGCCCTAATAATCTAGCCAGTACGAGCTGTTGTTCGTCAGGTGTCATCCTCATGATGTCGACGAGATTGACCGCTGTTTCAATGATGTTGAATTTTTCTTCAATGAAACTGCTGACCGACTGGCCGGCATCTTGGGCTGTGAGCTGCAGTTTTTCGGCAATAGCTTCCTGTTGGGTGACGATGTTCAAAAATATCTGCAACGCGCCAGAAATCAAGAGGGTGACCACACTCAAGGCCAGGAAAGCAATGGCGAGCGTCGTAGTCAAGCTCCGTGAAGTTTGGGGTTTCTTGGTTTTGGCCTTCATAGTTCGCTTACCTCGTCCGTTGTCTGGTGCGAAGATGCCAGCTGATCTTGCGTGCCAGACCCTTTCCAGCATTCTGGCGGCTGGCTCGTAAAAGTGATTAGCTTCTACGAGAACTTCGCCTGTCTCGCGTCGTCTTCTCTCAGTAGGCCATCGATCGTATTAACGAATGACTTTATAGGCCTGCTCAGCGGGCTTTTTGCCCGTCGCTATCAGACGCGGCGCGCTCGGGTGCTATCCGCACCGCAATGTGTGTCGCATTCAAGTACTGCGCCAGTTCGGTCGCGGCGGTCTGCAGGATCGCTTCAATTTCACTGCGTTGGCGTACTTTCTCCGTAGCCCCGGCCAGGGCGCGCTCCCGCATCAGGCGTTCTTCCGTGGCGGCAATCAGGCGGGAATTTTCGGCCGCCAGTGCAATGTGTCCTGCGATTGAATCCAACGCGGCGGCCAGATCCGGGGTCCAAGCGTGCTGCGGCACGATCAAGCGCAGTGCGCCGACCGGCACATTGCGCAATTTGATAGGCACGGCCACGCCCAGCTGGTAGCGGTCTTCCAGCACGCGCGTTGCAATATGGCCCTGGCTTAAGGCTTCGCTGACTTCAGGCAGCGCCTGGGGTTGGAGCTGATCGCTGCGACTGAACCAGATCAAATCATGCTGACCCTGCCGGCGCACCACTTTCTCCCAGCTTTGCCCAGTCAGGCGGCGGTTCACTTCGTCCAGTTCACTCAAGACCCGCTGTGTCTGCGCTAACAGTCGGGAGTTCTCGACGGCAATCGCGATCAGGCTGGCGAGTGACTGCGCCACTTCGAGATCGGCCTCCACCAAATCGGGTTGATCGAGGGGACGGCCAAACACAAATGCCCCAATGGGCGCACCGCGCACCGTAATGGGCATGTTAATCGATTTGAGCAAGAAGCGGTGTCCGGACTGCATCTCTTGAGCGTAAAGTTCATCGGCCGGATTATTGGTCAGGTGTGTTTCTCCGTGCAGGGCGCTGCGCACCAAGGGATGATTTGGCTGCTCAGCAACGACGATAGCGGGCGGCACGCTTTGTTCACCCAGGGCGGCCGACACCGTGATCAGGGTCTTGTGATGTTCATCGAAGAGCAACGCCCACCATACTGGAAAGTCGAGTGTCGTCGCAACCGCACGCATCATTGTGGCGACGGTGGCCGTCGGATCGGTTTCTAAGCGGCCTATTTCGCGGCTGGCATCATACAGCGCGCGGGAGCGGCGGGCTGCCGCCTGCGATGCGACGAACAGTGTCGCGTTGTTCAACGCGACCGCGATTTGGTCTGCCATACCTTGCAGCACAGTGGCGTTCGCTTCATCGAACGCGGCCTCTTCAGTGGACTGCACGTCGAGGGCGCCCAAGACTTGGTCGCCTGCGACCAAGGACAAGGCGATTTCCGATCGGGTATTGGGCAGCAAGGGATTCGCAAAACGCACGGCTTCCTCGCCGACATCCAATGCAATACGTGCTTTGCGCTGAATCACGACCTGGCCCACCATCGACTGTCCGCCCACCTCTAATTGGTGATGGCGTTCTTTCAGAGTGCGCCCGGCTTCACCCGTGGCCTCGCGCAGCACGGCAAACTTGCCTGTGGCGTCGAGCGTGAACACGGCTGCATAGTAAAACCCAAAGCGATCCGTGATGAGGTTGACCACTTCGCGCAGGAGTTGATTGGGGTCGAGTGTTGAAGCGGCAGTCCGGCCCACATCGGCGCTGGTCCGTAACTGCTCGGTGCGAGCTTCAATGCGTTGCTCCAGTGTGCCGAACACATCTCGCAACTGGGTGGTCATGCTGTTGAAGGTACGGGCCAGCACACCGATCTCGTCTCTGGAGCGCACCTGAGCTTGGATCGCTAAATTGCCTGCAGCCACCTGGCTGGCGACCGTGGTCAAGTGGACAATGGGACCGGTCAGCACTTGCGCCAGGACCACGGCAACGACGGTGACCACGATGGCGATCACGAGCACCACCATCAGCGTGGTATTCGTTTGGGCGGCGACCGGAGCCAGGAAGACATCCTGCGGCTGTGCAAAGACGATGAGCCACTTTTGTTCTTGTGGGAGGGAGCGGGTTTGGGCGACCGCGCTTTGTTTCAGACCTTCGCCCACACTGTGCAGCTCAGCGGCAAAGTAGGGCCGCTCATCGGTCGCCTGAGCCAGACCCTGTTCGAAGCCGGTGAGGTTCGTGGCCAGTTCCTCGGGCGACAAATCCGGCAAACGCCCATCCGCCTTGAGCTCAGCCAGTCGTTCGGCCGTGAGCGGTACCACCGCTTTAAAAGCCAATTCCTGTTGTCCACCGTCCGCCAGGCGGATATGATCCTGATCCAGCAGAACGGCGAATGATCCTTTTCCGACCTGGTCGGTCTTCTGAATGACCAACTGGCGCAAGGCCTCGGCGTTGTAGCGTACGACCAGCACGCCGATAATCTCGCCGGCGCTTTCCACCGGAGTGCTAAAATACACGGCCAACTCACCGGTTGTAGCGGAAAACCTGAGTGGCGAGACGTAAGGTTGCTGGGTTTCCATCGGCTTCTGGAAGAAGTCGCTGGTGAATTTATTCAAGTCAATATCGGCGGTATAAGTATCCAGGACATCCAGTCCCCGACGATCAAGTAAGGCATACGATGAGATACTCTGGTTCTTGCTCTTGAGCGTGCGCAAGATGTTCAACGCTTGGATTTCTTGCGAGCTGTTGCGCTGTTGATCTGGAGGCAGACTCAGATAGTCGATCATCTGCGGCAACCGCGCTTCGGTTTGGATGGTGTCCAGGTTATTCTGGACAAAGCTATCGATGCTGTCTCTGGTCTGCTCGGCGGCGGCCTTGAGTTTTTCATTCGCGGCGTCGGTGAGCGCTTGCCGCGTTGTCCCATCATTCAGGTAGGCCAGCACTGCCAACGGAATGAGGGTAACAGCCAAGAAAGCGATGGTCAGCTTGGTGCGCAGTGGAATCTTGGCCACTAAGCGTCGTGAGCTGCCAGCTGCTGCCTGGCTGATGGATGTCTCACCGGCCGGTGGTGAAATCGTTTGTCGAGAATCAGGAGTGGTCATGCCGCCTCCGCCTTAACCTGTAATGAATAACCAACACTCAACATGCTGTTTCCTTGTAATTTAAGCCCGGACCACGCGTTAACTCTTGGCGCTCTGCCGTTGCATTTCTGAAGCATCCATCGGCATCCGGCGTTCCTCGCGTTGCCAGGGCACCAGCCGGCGCTCAAGTGCGTGTAGTCCGCTGGTGAAGAGCGTGCCCAACACCATGATGACGATCAACCCGGCGAACATGTTCTCCGTCAGAAGGGTCTGCCAGGAGAACCAGACGAGATAACCCAACCCATACCGCGCCGCCACAAATTCAGCGGCGATGATCACAATGAGTGCTGTGCCCAAGCTCAGACGGAGGCCGACGAAAATGAAAGGCGACGCGCTGGGCAGGATCACATGCCGGAATAACTGCCAACGGTTGGCTCCATAGTTGCGACCCGCTTCCAGATAAATGACTTCAATATCACGTACTCCCGCCATGGTATTAAAGAGCACCAGGAAAAAGGCTGCGATGCCGACGATGGCAATTTTGCTAACCTCCCCGATGCCCAGGACTAACATGACCAGTGGCAGGATCGCGATCTTGGGCAGTACGTAAAGGGCCGAGAACACGGGTTCAAGCGCAATCCGGATGGTGCGGTTCATGCCCATGAGCGTGCCCAACGCAATCCCCGGTACCGCCCCCAACACAAAGCCGGCAAAGATGCGATACAAGCTGATCCACAGATGTCCTTCCGCAAATACTTTCAGGACGCCGGCCCAGTCTCCGGTCGAGATGAACCCGGGCAGCAGCCACAGTTTGCCCAGGAGCTCGCCCTTGACGATGAGATTCACCAGGGCCGTGATGATGGTTGAAGGGGCGGGGAAAAATCGCGCATCCAACCACGTCAGGCGCACGGCGATTTCCCACAGCAGCAGCAGCAAGATCGGAAAGCCGATGGGGAGAAGCCGATCGCGCGTTTCGACATTGAATTGTGGCCTGTGTTTCATAACTGCTGCTCCATCGCTTGTTTGACTTCACCCTCAAGGTCTTTCCAAATGGCATACGCCAGTTGCCCGAACTCGGGCGTGCTGGTCAATGCAAATTGACGCGGGCGCTCGAAGGGCACCGCGAATTCGGATTTATTCGTCCCCGGGTGGGCCGTCATGAGCACGACGCGATCGCCCAGCAGGACCGCCTCTTCAATGCTGTGCGTGACGTAGATGATCGTCTTGCGGGCCCCTTCCCAGAGATGGACCAGTTCTTCCTGAAGCACGACGCGGGTCTGTGCGTCCAGCGCACCCAGTGGCTCGTCCATCAACAGGATCTCAGGATTATTGGCAAACGCGCGGGCGATGCTCACGCGTTGCTTCATGCCACCCGAAAGCTGATAAGGATAGCTGTTGGCGAATCCAGCCAGCCCAACTTTGCGGATCCAGTCGAGTGCGATCTCTTGCCGCTCGGCTTTCTGCACGCCGCGCATTTCCAGCCCAAAGGCGATGTTGTCCACCACCGTTTTCCAGGGAAAGATGGCGTATTCTTGAAAGACCATATTCTGCAGCGGCACCTGGGCGCCACCCGGAGCCAACGTCACTTCGCCCGACGAAGGCGCAATCAAGCCACCCAAAATGCGCAGGAAGGTTGACTTGCCACAGCCGGAAGGCCCGACGATGCACACAAACTCGCCTTCCTCTGCGGCCAGGTTAAAGTTGCGTACAGCGTAGACCGGTCCTGTACGGCTCGCAAAAACTTTCGTCACACCTGCTGCTTTGATTTTGATCGACATCACAGCTCCCTCAAAGACAAGACTTTGTCCGAGTTCCTGAGCCTCCCCATAGCTCAGGAACCCGGAGTCAAGTATCAATGGTTAAGGTACGCTTAGGGCGTAAACGGCCCCAACTCCTGGACGGCACTCTCTCCAAAGGTTGGATCGACCATCTTCTCTTCTGGAATGATAGCCGTGTAATCCGTCCAACCTGCCCAGCGGAAGATTTCTTCCATGTTCTTCACGCTGTCGATGTACACTTTCAAGTCAGGATCGTAAGTCTGGGGGGCGCCCTTTTTGATGGCCTCCTCGGTCGAGGTCACGTACGTCAGGTAGGCTTTGATGTTTTCCGGGTCAAGGTACTTGTCCCCCTGCATGGCGCGCGCGCCCGTGACCAACGCCAGCCTAAACCGCTTGGCGACGTCCGGCCGTTCGTTGATAAATTTGCCGGAATACATATACACCGTCGTCATCGCACCGGGGGCCATGTCTTTGGCCAGCAATGCGCCTTTGCCGCCTTCAAGGATTTGGTTTGAGTAGGGCGGACCGACTAACGCAGCATCGATTGAACCGTTTTCAATGGCCAAAGGCATATCCGGATTGGCGATGTTGACGACCTCAATATCCTTGACCGTGAGACCGGCCTCCTTGAGGGCCTTCGCGACAAAATAGGCGCCCGTTGTCCCGGGGCCGCCTGCCATGGCGACCTTCATTCCCTTCAGGTCGGCCATCGATTTGACTTTACCTGAGTCCTGCAAGTCTTTGCGGACAATGATAATGGTCGGACCATTTTCGAGTGGCTGCAGTGCTGCTGATCCGACGATGCGCAAATCAAAGCCTTTGTTGAAGGCGTTGAAGGTGGCGGCTTGAATGCCTACCCCGCCGGCATCCAATGTCCCTTGTGCCAGAAATGCCATGGCTTCCGAGCCGGAGGCCACTTTCTGCATTTCGACTTCGATGTTCTGTTCCGCCATGTAGCCATTCTCTACCGCTACGTACAGCGGCGCGAAGTTCATGATGGCGACATAGGCGACCTTCACCTTATCGGGACCGGTCGACACGGGCGGATTAGTCGGTGTCGGGGCCACGGTCGGCGGAACGGTTGTCGGCGTAGGCGCGGGTGTGGCTGCGGCACAACCCGAGAGCAACACCGCCAAGACGAGTACAGCGATCAAGACAAGTCTTTTCTGATTCATGTTTCTTCTCCCGTTTAAATCTGAATGTATACTGGGTCTCACCAACGCTCACATCACAAGACTTTCAAGTAGATTTATCGTCCTCCTCTCTGGTTGCTGTCGATCGGCACCCCGAGGGGCGAGGGGTCCAAATCCGATTTCTCCTCCTACCTGGCACCTTCACGACAGCGTCGCGTGCTGTCCATTGCCGGCCGGCGCCTCAGCCCGCCCAATCTGAATGGCCACCTCGTTGGTGCCCGCGATGCGCATCACTTCTTCGACGGCAGTCCGCAGGATGGCCTCCAGGTTGACCGAGCGGTGAATCTTGTCGGCGGCGCCGGCAATGTCCTTCTCACGTTGAGCGGCGCGCTGTGTCTGCTCAATCAGGCGGGCATTCTCAATGGCTAGCGCTACTTCGCCGGCGATGGTCTGCAGCATGGTCAATTCTTCTGTTTGCCACTGGCGTTCGGCCCGCGCGTCCGCCACGTTAAACGTCCCGATGGTTTCGCCCCGGATCACGATGGGAACTTGCAGATGGCTTGCCAGCGCTGGCTGCGCGTGACCGCTCTCCACCAGCCATTGATCACGGCTCGTCAGATAGCTGCCCCAGGATTCGCCGCTCAAACGACGATTCAGCAGCGCCACGCGCTCCAGGGTTTGTTGCATTTCGGTGGTCAGCTGCAGATTGTTCAATACCACCCCGAGCTGTTCGGCGGCTGACTTCACCAGGCGGATTTCACTATCCTGGAAGTCATGGGGTTGCTCGGCGATCGCCGCAATGAAACCCGCGAACTGGTTCTGGACGACCAGCGGAACCAGCAACGCGGCCTGGGCGCCAGCCTGGGTCAACTGCTCGCGCGTGTTGAACGGCAGTTGATTATCTTTGGCGTCGCGGATGACAACGACTTCATTTTCGCTGACCAGCTGCGCCAGCGGCGTTTCGGCGACGGGATAACGCACGCCGGTGTCGAATTGGGCGCCACCCAATATATCCCATTCGGTCGCCAACTCATATTCTGCCGGCTGGTCCTCCACATCCCGATTCGCCACCCGCAACAAACTGATGCGATCGATGCCGCGCAGCATGGCGAATACTTGCCCCAATGACTCATACGCCGCCGTGGGCGTGCTGGCCGTAAAGATGGTGCGGCTCAGTTCATACTGACGGGTCGTATAGTCAAGCGTCTGCTGCAGATCTTTGTAAGACTGCGCGTTCTGCAACGCAATGGCAATTTGCGCTGCGACGTTTTGCAAGGTGGCGATGGTCGACTCGTCAAAGGCATTCAACTGAGTGGACTGCACGTCGAGCGCGCCCCAGACTTGATCGCCGACCAACAACGGCAGTGCGATCTCGGATTGAGTGTCGGGCAGCAGTGGATTGGAAAAGCGCACCGCATCCTCGCCGGCATTCAACGCCACGCGCGGCTCGCGCTTCAGGGTCGCGTAACCGACCATGGAATCGAGACCCACGCGCAGCCGGTGGCCACGTTCTTTCAGAATATGGCCTGCTTCGCCCGTGGCTTCCCGCAGCACCAGATAAGTGCTGGCTTGATCGAGCGTGAAGATCGCGGTGTAATAGAACCCGAATTGTTCGGTAACGACGTTGACGATCGTGTTGAGCAGCTGCTCCGTATCCAGAATCGAAGTGATGGCACGCCCCACGTCGGCGCTGGCTCGTACCTGCGCGGTGCGCGTGGCCACCCGTTGTTCCAAGCCCTCGACCAGGTTGGCGATCTCATCCGTCATGGCATTGAACGTGGTGCCCAGCTGCCCCAGCTCATCTCGCCTAAGGTGTTGAGCTCGGGCGGTCAGATCACCGCGCCTGAACCGGTTGGTCACCTGCGTCAATTCGCGCAAGGGGCGGATGACCGTGATAGTCGCCAGGCTAAACACGGTGGCCAAAACCACCAGCAGAATAACGCCACCCCAGAGCAGTGCGGTATTGCGGCTCGCATCGATGGTGTCCAGCACTATCGTGCGGGGCAGCGTGGTCTGCGCCACACCGATGATCTCTCCAGAGTAATTGGTGAGTGGGCTGACCTGAACGACGTAAGGGATGTTATTCAGAGTGAGACGTTCAATCGCCGTTTGGCCGCGCAGGGCTCCTTCAAAGAGCTGCGCCGGGGCTTGGACTTCACTTGTTTGAAAGAGAAGGTCAAGCTCAGCGATGGG
>JAUQXC010000648.1 GCA_030834825.1 Thermoflexales bacterium | reverse complement strand
GACCTGTATGTGCGCTTTGGTGCGGCTCCTACGACCAGCACCTACGATTGCCGGCCTTATCTGAGTGGGAACGACGAGACCTGTTCGTTTGTTTCGCCGCAAGTGGGAACTTACTACGTCATGCTAGTCGGGTACAGCAGCTACTCGGGTGTCTCGCTTGTCGGCTCTTATCAAGTGACCGGCCCGACTGATACACCGACGCCGACACCCACTAATACAGCGACTGCCACTCGAACGCGAACACCTACAGCGACCCATACGGCGACTGCGACCTCGACGCGGACGCCAACACTGACACCCAGTCGGACAGGAACGCCGACGCACACCGCGACGCCGTTCGGCAATGTACTGCAAAACGGTGTGCCGGTCACCAACCTATCGGGCAGCCAGGACAGCCAGACGAACTTCACGATGAACGTGCCGGCGGGTGCCAGCAATCTGTCGTTTGTGATGTCGGGCGGCACGGGTGATGCCGACCTGTATGTGCGCTTCGGTGCGGCTCCCACGACCAGCACTTACGATTGCCGCCCCTACTCAAGCGGTAATAGCGAGACTTGTCCGTTTGCTTCGCCGCAGGTCGGGATCTACTACGTGATGTTAGTTGGATATGCCAGCTACTCAGGTGTCTCGCTTGTCGGCTCTTATCAAGTGACCGGCCCGACTGATACACCAACCCCAACGCCCACGCCGACGGCGACGGGCACTTGCCCCAACGTCAGTGGTGGCTACTGCCGCACCGACAACGAGGCGCGCACCTGGATCGCAGGCACGACCAATCAAAGCATCACCGGCGACGACGCCACCAAGAGTGTCACGCTGCCCTTCAACTTCACCTTTGCCGGAACGACGTACTCTTCGGTGAATGTGTCATCGAACGGCAACCTTCACTTTGGCACGGCCAGCAACGCGTACAACAATGTCGCGATTCCGAACACGAACAACCCCAATGCTTTGATCGCTGCGCTGTGGGATGACTTGTCACCCAATAACGGCGGCGCGATCTACACGGCGGTCTCCGGCACAGCGCCGAACCGGACCTTTGTGGTGGAGTGGCGCGGCGTGCCACGCTACAACGCGGGGACGAACGGCGCGACGTTCGAGATCCAGTTGACGGAAACGACGAATCAGATCTGGATAGTGTATCAGGACACCGACTTTGGCAACGCCTCGTACAACGCCGGGGCTTCGGCGACGAGCGGGATGGAGAATGCCGCGGGCAGTGCGGGCAATTCGTATAGTTACAATCAAGCCGTACTGACGGCCAACAAGGTGTTGCACTTCTGGCCGCAATAAACGCGAGCAGTGCAGTGTAGCGGGATGAAACCGGGCTTCATGACGAAGCCCGGTTTTTGTCTGTTCTCAGCCGGACCGCTGCTCGACTTGACAGATAGAGTAAAAACTCTAAAATTAGAGCAGAGACTCTAATGGGAGAGCGTATGACGCGCGGGCAGACGACTAAAGATTTCATTCTCGAGACAGCCGTGGGTTTGTTCAATGAACAGGGCACGGCGGCGGTGAGCACCAATCACATCGCTGAGGCGGCCGCCCTCAGTCCCGGCAATTTGTACTATCACTTCAAGAACAAGGAAGATATCATCCGCGCCGTGCTCGATCGGATGCACGAGGAGTGGAATGAGGTGTATGTCGTACCGACCGACGCTTCATTCGATCTGGACGTGCTACGGACAGCGCTGCAGCGGAATTTCGAATTGCTGTGGCGTTACCGCTTCTTCTATCGTGAGCTGGGCGCACTGGTGCGGCGTGACAAGCAGTTGGGGCGACGGCATAAGGCGATCCAGGAACAACGTCAGCGTGAGCAGCTGGCGTTATTCGATCGTCTGGCGGCGGCAGGGGTGTTCACGTGGCCGCGCAAGCGATCGGATGTGGAAGCGACTTTGACCATCGCCTGGATCGTCGGCAATTACTGGCTGGCGTATCTGGAAAGCGGCGGGGAGAAGGTGATGCCGGAGATGTTGCAGCAGGGCGTGGAGTTGATTGTGCGGCTGTTTACGCCGTACTTGAACGTTTAGTGTTGCGCATAAGGCCGGGTGTGGCATGACACGGAAACTGACTCGCAGGAACTTTTTGAAGGGCATGGGCCTCGCCTCAATTGTTGTGGCGGGCGGGCTGGTGTGGCGGGCGGCGGACAGCGGGGTTTTCAGCACGGCGCAGGGCGCAGCTTACGAGCCGTGGACGAATTGGCGCGATGCGCAGGACCCGCGGTTGAATTTGATTCGTGCGGCAATTTTGGCGTCTAATCCGCACAACTCGCAGCCGTGGCTGTTCCGCTTGGCCGATCGGCGAATTGATGTGTTTGCCGACACCCGCCGCACTCTCGGCGCGATCGATCCATTTTTGCGTGAGCTGCATATCGGCCTGGGTGCGGCCTTGAGCAATCTGCTGCTGGCGGCGCGCGCCGAGGGTTATCAGTCCGAGTTGACCTTGTTGCCGATCGGGGCGGATCCCGCCCATGTCGCGCAAGTCGAATGGATGTCTGGCACACCGGAAGCGTCACCGCTTTATGCGGCCATCCCGCAGCGCCACACCGATCGCGCCGCATTTGATCCAACCCGCATCATCTCTCCGGAACAATGGGCGCGGCTAAGCGAATTGGCTCAGGGTTTTGACGATGTGAGCTTGCGGTGGATGACGGATCCCCAGGCGGTGCGGTTTTTCTGCGATAGAACTTTGGAAGCGACGCAAGCGATTATCGACGATGAGCAACAATCCTCGGATAGTTTTGCCTGGCAGCGCGGCAGCTGGCAGGAATTACAGGAGAAGCGCGATGGGTTAACCTACGACGCGCAAGGCATGGGACCGGTGATGACCTCGATCGTCAAGCTGTTGCCCACGATCACGAAAGCGCAAGCCGATCGGGGTTGGTTCGAGGCGCTGCGCGATCGCCAGCTGGCGACGACCACCGCCGTCGGCTTGATCGTGACGCGTGATGCGTTGGATGCCCGGCAGCAGCTCACTGCCGGGCGGTTGTGGCAGCTGCTGCACCTGCAGCTGACAGTGGAGGGCCTGGGTGCGCAACCTTTGAATCAGCTGGTGGAGCGCCGCGATCGCGAAATACAGCTGGGCGGCGAATCACATTTCGGAGAGGTACTGACCGAGATGGTGGGTGATAATCGCTGGTCGGCGTTAATGCCCTTTCGTGTCGGGTATCCCACTTTGCCAACCCTGCCCAGTCCGCGACGTGATCTGCAGGCCGTGCTGTTGTAGACGGGCGCCCCTGGTGCGGCCGCCCGATTGGCTCTCTCGATCGGGCGGCTGCGCGCGCCCCGCTGTGGGCGACCGACAGGCGAAAGGGATCATGTCGTGGGGCAGAACGATGGGGTATAATCGTCAGGCGGATTTAAACCGGCTTGATCCCGTCTCCAACCCCCTGCAGCCAGCACCATAATTTGGAAGGATAACAGCATGTCTCAGCGATTCGAACTGGTCTCCGATTTCCAGCCCATGGGCGATCAACCTCAGGCGATTGAAGGCTTGCTTGAAGGTCTAAAGCAAAGCCAACGGTATCAGACGTTGTTGGGCGCCACAGGTACAGGAAAGACCTACACCATTGCGGAAATCATTCAGCGCACGCAGAAACCCACGCTGGTGATGGCGCATAACAAGACCTTGGCGGCGCAGCTGTACTCGGAGTTCAAGGAATTCTTTCCGCAGAATGCCGTCAACTACTTTGTGTCGTACTATGACTACTATCAACCGGAAGCTTACATTGCGCGGACGGACACCTACATCGAAAAAGACACCGCGATCAATGAGGAACTGGATCGCTTGCGGCTGGCGGCTACCTCGTCGTTGTTTTCGCGGCGGGATGTGATCATCGTCGCTTCCGTGTCATGTATTTACGGGATCGGCAACCCGCAGGACTGGGGCAAGGTCACGGTCAAGTTATCCGTCGGTGAGAATCGCCGCCGTGACTTATTGCTGCGCCACTTGGTCGATCTGCAATACGAACGCAACGATATTGCCTTTGGGCGTGGCAAGTTCCGCGTGCGAGGGGATACGTTGGAAGTGCAGCCGGCTTACGCTGAGACAGCCTATCGGGTCGAGTTCTGGGGTGACACGGTGGAACGCTTGACCGAGATTCACCCGTTGACGGGTGAAATTCTGGCCGAGCACGCCGCCGTCGATATTTATCCGGCCAAGCAGTTCATCACCTCGGAAGAGAAACTGCAGCGGGCCTTTACTACCATTGAGGCGGAGCTGCAAGAGCGGCTTCAATATTTCAAAGCAAACGAAATGTACCTTGAGGCGCAGCGCATCGAGCAGCGCACGAAGTACGATTTGGAAATGTTGCGTGAGGTGGGTTACTGTTCCGGGATCGAGAACTACTCGCGACACTTTGACGGACGAGCGGCCGGTGAACCGCCTTGGACGCTGGTGGATTACTTCCCCGATGATTTCCTGTTGGTCGTCGACGAGAGTCACATGACGCTGCCGCAAATCCGAGCCATGCATCATGGCGATCGCAGCCGCAAAGAAGAGCTGGTAAAGTATGGCTTCCGCTTGCCCAGCTCGGTGGATAATCGGCCCTTGACCTTTGAGGAGTTTGAAGCTCGCATCATCAGGTAATTTTCACCAGCGCGACGCCCGGCCCTTACGAGATGGAACATGCCCAACGTGTGGTGCA
>JAUQXC010000647.1 GCA_030834825.1 Thermoflexales bacterium | reverse complement strand
AGCATCGGGTGGGACGCCGCAGCCGCGAAAACATGATCTGGCCGCAGATGGAGCTGGCGCAGATGGCGGCCATGCTCATGCCCGATTATACCGTGGAGATCATCGACGCCAACGCGCTGCGCATGAGCTGGCCCGATTTTGAGGCACGCCTCAAAGAACTGCGACCGCGCTTCTATTTGACCCAGGTGACTGCGCCGACCTTGACTAACGACATGTATGGCGCCTTTCTAGCGCGCAGCCTGGGCGCTATCACGATCGGGTTTGGCACGCACGTGACACCCATGCCACGCGAAACATTGGAGCAGTTCCCCGCGCTCGATTTTGTACTGCGCGGCGAACCGGAGCTGACCCTGCGTGAGTTGATGGATACCATCATGGCCGCCAACGGTCTCTGGACCGTAGAAGACGGCCAGCTGCTGCGCGCCGATCGCCAACCCGCTGATGAAAATGGACATCTGGCAGGCATGATGAAGGATGCCGATCCGATGTGGACCCCGGCCTGGAACGCCGCTAAAACCGATCAACCGTTGGCAGACGAGCGAATGAAGATTGCGCCGTCACAATTGGCCGCCATCCGCGGACTAGTCTGGCGGCGTGGCGCTGAGATCGCCGTCAATTGGGATCGCCCCTTTATTCGCAACCTCGACGATCTGCCGATTCCGGCGCATCATCTGCTGCCGTTCGACAAGTATCGTATTCCAGCGATCAAGGGAACCTACACCTTCATCGTCACCAGTCGCGGCTGCACGGCTGGCTGCAAGTATTGCATCAAGCACGTCAGTTATCAATTCTCCATTCGGCTGCGCTCACCGGAAAATATCATGCAGGAGCTGCGCGTGCTGAAGGACCTGGGTCTCAAGCACGTGCACATGTATGCCGACCTCTTCACGGTTAACCGCGAGCAGGTTATGAAGTTGTGCCAGTTGATGATCGAAGAGAAACTGGGACTGACCTGGACATGCAACAGTCGCGTCGACTACGTCGACGAAGAAATGCTCCAGCTGATGGGGAAATCCGGCTGCACCTACATTTCGTGGGGCATCGAAAGCGCCAATGAACAAATTCTCAAGAAAGCGGCCAAGGGCTATCGGCTGGAGCAGGCCCCCCGCGCTCTGAAGTGGGCGCATCAAGCCGGGATCAAGAACTGGGGCTACTTCATCATCGGCCTGCCGGGCGAGACGCCTGAAACCATCCAACAGACCATCAAGTTTGCCAAAGACCTGCCCTTGGATATTGCGCTGTTCCATGTGGCCGCCCCCTACCCCGGCACGCCCTTCTTCTTTGAAGTGCTGGAAAATAATTGGTTCCGGCCCGATACGCAATGGGAGCAAGTGGATATGGATAAGTCCACCGTGCTTGACTATCAGGGGTTGACCGCGGAAGAACTGGAATACTGGCAAAAGCGCGCCTTCCGCGAATGGGCCTTCCGCCCGGGTCCGATGTGGACGTTTATCAAGAGCATCAATGGACCACGGGTCTTCAAGTCGGCATTTGAAATCGCGCTGGGGACGTTGGGCTGGGTTAAATAGACCGGGGCCGCCCTCCCGCACGATCACTTACCAGGCCGTTGATGTGTTTTGCGGCATCAGCGGCCTGGGTTCGTGTAACCATCATGACCACCATCCACTTAGGCCGCTGGCAGCTGCGCTTCGACTGGCAAATTCTATGCTTGCTGCTGTCGGCGGTGATAGGTCTGGCTGTCGCCTACCAGCGCTCTGCAGCCACCCTCCAGTTCAGCCTGTTCGTCGCAGCCGTAGCGCTGTACGTGTTCCTGCTCAATAAGTCAGAACCGATCCTGCCACAGCGATCGCTGCTGCGACTTACCCTGGTGCTGATCCCGGCGATGCTGGGTGTGTATTTCCTGCTGACCAACGATTGGGTGCGCTGGAGCGAGAAACTACCCTTCCTCACAGCGATAACGAGCTGGCTCGCTAATTTCCCACTTGGCCCCACCTGGTTGCGAATTAATCCCAATGTCGTTGGCGGCGTCATGGCTGTGCTCTTGCCCCTGCAAGTTGCCGCACTGCGACCCGTCCGTCGTTGGCTACAAGTGGTGCTCATTAGTTTCTCAGTAGCTGTATTGATCCTGACACAAACTCGTGGCGCCTGGCTGGCTTTAAGCCTCGCCATCGGCATGGGTGCGATGTGGCAGATCGCTACACATTTCACCTCGACGCCGCGTGCTGCACGTGGCATCTGGATCAGCGGGGTCGTGCTGGGCGGCCTGGCGTTGCTTGCGCTCCTGACCGTGACCCCGTTAGGCGGCTGGTTGATCGATTCGAGTGGACAACGTCCGGACATCTGGCGCAACAGCTTGGCGCTGATCACCGATTATCCGCTGACCGGCCATGGCTTTGCCAGCTTTGAAATGGTGTATTCCACTTACGCGCTGTTGGTTCACGTGGGTCACACCCTGCATGCGCACAATCTATGGTTTGATATCTGGCTAAACCTGGGATTGTTGGGTGTGGTGTCATTGGCGGGACTGATAATCAATGCGATGTGGCCACGCCCTGCCACATCCATGTGGCGTAGGCCTGCTCTGATCGCGCTGGCGACGTTATTATTGCATGGCCTGTATGACGATGCCTGGTTCGGCTACGGTGGCGCAGCTTTGCCCTTGTTGTTGTTGCCGTTAGCGCTGGCAACGCGTGCTGAGCCTGGCCCGGTGCCGCTCACCACGACACGATCGCGGCGTTTTCAACCAGCCTGGGTTGTGTGGAGTGTCGCACTGATCGCGCTAGTCATCAGTTGGATGACTCCCCGCGGGCAGGCCTGGCTTGAAACCAACCGGGGCGCATTGGCCCAAACGCAAGCGGAGCTTTCGGTGTACCATTGGCCTGAGATACCCATTCAGGATGCCTTACGCCACTCGGGCCAGGTTGATTTGACACCCGCTAAAGCACATTATCAAGCCGCCTTGCAATTAGACCCAGACAACGCGGCGGCCCAGCGGCGGTTGGGGCAGATCGAACTGGCTGAGGGTCAATATGATTCTGCGTGCCGACATCTGGCACGCGCCGGGGCCGTGGCTCCTCACCAGCGAGCCACGCGACAGCTGTTGGGTGAATGTTACGCCATGCAAGGCGAGGTGGCGCACGCACTGGAGCTGTGGCAGTCTGTTAGCAACCAGGAAAGACAACTCGAGACCCGTGTCTGGTGGTACGATTCTTATCTAGGTGATAGCCAACGAGCTGGAGCACTGAGCCAAGTGCTGCAGGCTCTGGATAATCATGACTAAACGACGGCCTCCGCTAGCCATACAACGCAAGGGAACAGGCATGTTTTTGCGGCGCTGGAAAATTTTAATCGCAATACTCATCGTTGCCAGCGGAAGTATGTTGGTGCGCCTGGCACAAGCGCAAACAAATGACGACGCATGGCTGTCACCCACCAATCTCTCTCATTCAGGCGCCGCGTCGCAACCCGTCATAGCCACCACGGCTGATGGGGTGTTGCATGCGCTGTGGTGGGACACGACGCTGGGAACTTTGTATGCGCGCACCACGAGCACCTCTGAATCAACCTGGATCGAACCCAGCCCGGTGCCCAACATCGTGGGACGCCGCATCCTGGATACGCAGACCGGCATCGAAACCATTATTGCGCCGCGCGACCTGCAGCTATTCGCCGAGGCGACGGGCAACATCTATGCTTTCTGGTACGATAGCAACGATCAGCTATACAGCCTCTTGAATGATGGGCGCGGCTGGAGCCAACCCACGGTGGTGGCTGAGAAAGCCTTGCTGTTTGAGGCGACTTCTGATCCGAGTAATCAGCTGCATGTGGTCTACATCCGCCCGATTGATAGCGTGGAAGCCCCGGCGGGTATCTACTACCGATCAGCTCGCGACGGCAATTGGAGCGCGCCCCGCTTGGTCGCTAGTTCAGCCTACTATCGGACATTAAAGCCGGAACAGGTGCATGTGAGTGTCGCCGGTGATGAAGTGGGCAATGTGTTAGTAGCGTGGGACGCGCCACCGCTCAATCAGAGCGTGTTCGCCCGCTCGCCCGATCGGGGCGCAACCTGGAGCGAACCGCAATCCGTGACGGGGGCCGCAGCCGGCCAAGCTCGTCACGCACGCTTTGCCTTCGGCCCCGGCAATGAATTTCTCCTGCACTGGCAGGACGCCAGCGCCAGTGGTTGCGGGATGACCCAAAGCCGTTCGTCCGACGCCGGTCAAACGTGGACGGCGCCGGAAATGATCCTGAGCACGCTCACACGCTGCGATGTGTCGTGGTCGTTCACTACCGATCAGGCGGGGCGCCTCTGGTTAATTAGCCATGTTGCCAGTCCCGCTACCAACGTCGTGACGCTGGCCGTCTGGGATGGTCAAACTTGGTCCGAGGTGCGCGACGTGAGCTTTGCCTTTTTTGATGATCGCACGCAGCTCTCAACCAATCTCAGTTGCCTGCAGCTGTCCATCGCCGGAGGAACTGCCGGGCTTATCGGTTGTGATGCCGGGGGCGATGTGTGGGCGGCACGAAATGCACTCGCGCTCGATCAGTGGCTGCCCAATCTGACACGTGTTTGGAGACAACCACAAGTTCTCTCAGCCGCATCGGGCACGCTTACGCTGGATGGCGTTCCAGACGTGACGGCTGACATCCAAGGTCACGTGTATGCCGTGTGGAGCCAAGCGACGCTGGATGGGTTAGGAACGGACCTTTACACGGCAGCCTGGCGTGAAGACCGCTGGTCTGGAGCATCACGTCTCAGCCCGGCTAGCGCTTCAGGTGCCGACGACACCGTCTCGACGGTACATCAAGCTAA
>JAUQXC010000646.1 GCA_030834825.1 Thermoflexales bacterium | reverse complement strand
CGACACCCACGCCGCAGCCAACACCAGTGGTTGAGCCAGTGACGCCCATGTCTGTAATGAGTGAAGAGAGGTCAACTGCTACAGAACCAGTGTGGCAGATTTTGCTGGAGCAGCCTAAAGGGGAGATGAAGCCCATCGGCTTAGCCTCTCAGGCAGGTGCGCAACTGACGACGACCGATGGCCGAGTCAAACTGGAGTTTCCAGCGAACACGCTGGATGGAACGGCTGAGGTAGGTTACAGGTTGCGACATGCGCAGGCCGCGACCGAGCCGGAACGAACCACCTCCTTAATCGAATTCGACTTAGAAGCGACTCGAACGGACGCGGAGGGGCAGAAAGAAGCCGTGACGCATTTCAAACAGCCCTTGACACTCACGGTGAATCTTCAAGGGCTGCTCGACCTGGAGCACATTCCTGCAGGATACTACGTGTACTTATACACTCTCACGCCGGAAGGATACCAGAATCCGGTTTGGCCGATCACGATCGACAGCAAGGCAGGCACAATTTCGGCGCAAGTCGATCACTTTTCCGGTTGGGGCGTGGGCATCACACCCGGCACGCCCGGCGTGTGGGAATTCCACTATACGCCCCCAGAGGCAGCGCTGTATCCTGGGGCTGCCACACTCCAGATCCCATTCAAAGTGCCTAGTGGACGCGGTGGGCTCCAACCCAACATTGGGATCAGCTATAACTCGGCGGCCTTGAATGGTTTGAGTGGAAGTATGCGGGGCACACGCGACTGGACCCGCGGTGGCGAGCTGGGGGGCTTCTGGAACCTGGATGGCTCGGCCAAGATCGCACGCGAAAAATGGGGAACCTGTGTGTGGGTCCAAGACAACGGGACAGAGCACTGGGCTACCTGCATGCAGGATGTGTTCACGCTGATTTTGGATGGGACGGGACATGAGTTAGTTCCGGCAGTTCCGGGACAGGCCCGCGGGCGATATTATGCTGTCGGAGCGCCGAATCTCTACATCTATCGCAACAATTGGTGTCAATCCTATGCCACGAATGACGGGGAATGTAACACCCACGATGCCACTCAGATTACGACGAATAACGAATCGAAAGACTATTGGACTGTCCGTACGGCGGATGGTACCGAGATTCGCTTTGGGTACAATGAGGATTCAGAGCAGATGACGGGGGGAGTGTGCAACCCGCACTGGTGGGGTGGTGAAAATTGCAAGAAAGCGCCGGGGGGCAACCTGTATGAGATGGGATACAAGGGTGAATATTATCCGGCCGCGAACAATGACACGACTCCTTATCGTGTGCCGCGCGCCTGGTGGGCGGACAAGTGGACCGACCTATCAGGCAACAAGATGGAGGCCAGTTATTACACCTACTGGTATGACAACGGCGAGCGCGTAACACCCAAAGAGATTAAGTACAACAGCGTAGCGGGAGGTAGCTATTTATCGCGGGTCAAATTTGAGGGCCATGCCGAAATCGTAGACGAAGTTAATCCACCAGACAACGAACCGGTGATCGATCGGGTAGAAATCTTTACCACAGGGGCGGATAACAACGAATATTTGGTGCGCAAATACTTGTTTGCGCGTGAGGTGAACTACCGCACCAAGTGGGTGGGGAATTGTGCATCGACGTGTGGGGCTATTCCTGGCAATACTTGTGGTTCGGGCGGAAGCTGTCAAGCCGGCGTAGACTACGGCGATATTCCTTCATATTTTGAAGTATTGAAAAGTGTTCAGGAGCAGAGTAGCAGCGGTGTACGTTTGCCGGCACAGACATTTGACTATGTGTGGCACGATACCGCTGGGTGGAGAGACATTCAGCAATTGAGCAGCGTGGACAACGGCTATGGCGCTATCACGACCTTCACTTATGGAGGGGTTGTGGGCGGCTATTGCAGTGCACTGGGGTGCAATGACGCCGCGGTCACCAGTCGCAAGGTTTCGGCGGGAGCGGGTACTCCCGACCTGTTCACCACCTACGATTATGGCGCGGCATGCTTTGACGCACCATGGACAGCGTGCAAGTCCCGGGCGACAACTTTGTGCGAGCACTGCAACAATAACGCCTATGCCCGGTTGGCCGGCTTTAGCGACGCAACCGTCACGAATTGGACTGATGCAGCCATGACCACGGCCCTGGCCCGCAGCAAGCACTATTTCAAGAATGCCAACCCCGCCTATTTCCTGGGGAAGGAATACAAGGTCCAGACACTCGACCCAGCCAACAACAATGCGATCTTGGCGGTTCAGGATACGACGTGGAGCGGCGCGAGTAATGGCCCGGTGTGGTGGGCTTACGTGGCGGACCAAACGACCACACGCTTCAGCGGCGAGATCGGTGACAGCACCCGCAAGAGCTACTCCGTCGGCAACTATAACGAGATGG
>JAUQXC010000058.1 GCA_030834825.1 Thermoflexales bacterium | reverse complement strand
TGACCCGCTTAGAAAAATATTCTCGCGCCCCGAGAGTTCAGGGTGAAAACCAGTACCTAATTCTAAAAGAGCCGAGACTTGGCCGTTCAGCGAAACGGTCCCCGAGGTAGGTGAGACGGTTCGTGCGATGAGCTTGAGCGCCGTGCTCTTGCCAGCACCGTTCTCACCGATCAGTCCAACCGTTTCACCCGGCGACACGCTGAAGCTCACATCACGCAGGACCCAGAAAGTTTCTTCCCGTACCGGGCGGCGACGCCCCAGTGAGGTTACCAGTTCCTGAAAGGATCGCGGCCGGTTGTGATGTGCTTTGAACACTTTGGAGACGGATTCGAATTGAATAGCATTCATATGAATAACCCAGGAATAGGTTGTAGCGCGGCGGACTGGCACGGCCATCCGCGGTTGAGCGCAGGACGAGCCGTTTTACAGTTTAATCACTCCAAGCCGGCACGTCGATAGATGGGAATACTTCGCCCATTTTCGGTAACCTCCACCTCAAGATCAAAATACCGGACAATGTAGTCGATAAAATCTTGAATTTGCTGTTCGCTTAGCTGCGCAAACACATGATCGTCAACAACCAGATAACGTGCTCGAGCCAGGGACGCCATCACTTTGTCAAATGGTTGAAATTGCAGCTGGTTAGACGGACGGTCAGTGTAAAAAGTAATCACCGGCGCTTGATGAACAACTGTCACAACTTCACCCAGCTGGGTGCGTTCCGCTAAATAAAGGCCCGCAGCTCGCAGCGCTCCAAAATTGCGATCACTTTCGAATAGACGAAACGCATATAAGGGGTCGATTCCGGTAGCGGTCGTGCCACGCGAAAGGGCTAGGCGCAACGGCGAAGTATCCAGCACAGCCGCGACGATCAGCCCGCCGACCAGAAACTGCGCGAGCCGCTGCCACCTTAAGGCTAAATCGTCGAACAGCTGATTGACCGCCACACCGATCATCAGCGCAACCATAGGCACAACCGCCATCAGATGTCGTAACTCCTTCAGGCGAACCAGGTAGGAGAAAACAATCGCAACAACCACATAGACCACGGGCATTAGCGTAATGCGTGTCTCTTTGCGCGCAGCCTTGACACAAAAATACGAGCTGGCCAAACCGAGCGCTACCACGACCCAGCCCAGCAGGTCACCGCCGAGTTGTCCTGTCCATTGTGCAATCGTAATTCTCATACGAGAATCTACGCCGCTCAAGGCCGCCGAGGCGAACCA
The DNA here is from genome assembly GCA_030834825.1 of Thermoflexales bacterium. Classification (GTDB taxonomy): domain Bacteria; phylum Chloroflexota; class Anaerolineae; order Fen-1058; family Fen-1058; genus Fen-1058. The sequence continues at coordinate 6,654 of JAUQXC010000058.1, read as the reverse complement.
TCGGCTCACCGCCGCCCGGGCCTCGGCTGGCGACCAAGTCCATGCCCAGAAAGCCCACGCCAGTGTCGCCGCCAGCGCGGGACCCACTAGCATAGTGAGCCGCCACATTCGATTGGGCCAGTGCGAAACAAAGACACTATATATCAGGTAAGCTGCGGCCAAACCAAGGGCAAGTTCTTTCGCCAGGACCGCACTAGCCAGAGCCACACCTGCCGCTGAACACCAGCGGGAATCACCCCTCTGCTCGCTGCGGATTAGGCAGTAAAACGATAGCAGCATGAGAAAGGTCATAAGTGCTTCCATCGTAACAAAGTACGAATAGAGCAAAAAAAATGAATTAGCGGCCGTCAACACAGCAGCGACAAAGCCAGCCTGTGTACTCTTTAATTGATCGCCGCAGAGAAAAACTAACCAGACGCATCCCAGCGCAGCAAACGCTGTCAGCCACCGAGCAATCGCGACTCGATCGTCGGCGCTGCCGATAATAGGACTAATGAGATAGACATAAAGCGGAGTGTGATCAAAATAATAGTGCGGGGCAGCACCGCTTGACCGAAGTGGTGTTCCAGTGGTGTGAATCGCGCGGGCCACATCTAGAAAGATCGCTTCATCATATTCGGCAACGTGGACCTGCGTAACTAAAGGCAATAAACCCAGAACTTCTATTATGATCACGAGCGTGAATAGCAAATATCGCAATTTCATATGAGAGAAGGCTGATTCATTAGCCAGTTCATTGGACAGACCGATCACGGTTAGTAGCCTGGTATTCCTGTCGCCGCAGTCGATACAGAATTTCTTCCAACAACCGACGGCTGTCAGCAATGCGATCGGCCAGCAAGCCGAAGATCATGACCAGAAATCCTACAATCAGCGCCATGACTGCTACAATCAGTGACTGCACATTGCCAGGCAAGCTGAAATCACGGCTCAGAAAGATAATCAGCAGACGTGTAAACAGCACAGCAGCTACCACTAGGAACGGCAACGACAGATAAAAGAAGGTCTTCAGTGGTTCATAAGTGGCATAAGCCCGTACAATGGTTGCCCCTTGCCGCTTAATAAAGTGCCAACTGCCGCGGTGCAGTTTGGAGGGCCGGGTGGGATTGGTGGCAATGGGCAGATGGGCCACATGCAAGCCACGTTTGCCAGCTTGAATGAGATTGTCAAGTGTATATGAAAAATCGGATGTGACAAAGAGCCGCAGGGCGGCCTCGCAACTGTATGCGCGAAAGCCGCTAGGCGCATCAGGCACAGTGGTGCCGCTGACCATCCGTACGATCCAGCTGCCAAAGCGTTCTAATAGACGTTTTTGTGGGGAGAAATGCTTGACCTGCTCAACCTGCCGATCGCCGATGACTAGATCAGCTTGTTGTTCGAGAATGGGCCTAACCAATGCGCCAATGTATTCGCCCGAGTATTGGTGGTCGCCATCGGTATTAACAATGACGTCTGCCCCCTGCCGCAGACATGCATCCAGACCAACCTGAAACGCAAATGCTAAGCCGCGATTGTAACCCAACGACAAGATATAGTCGGCCCCAGCCGCTTGTGCTTCAGCGACTGTGCCATCACGCGAACCGTCGTCGATGACTAATATTTCGACGGCATCAAAGCCGGGCAACTCGCGCGGTACATCGTGAATGACCTGCGCAATGGTAGCTTCTTCGTTATAGGCAGGGATTTGGACAATGAGTTTCATGGGCGGATAGAAGACAGGTCGCGTAATTTTTATGGGAATGCATAGTACCACATGGCTCACCTGCGATTTATATGAGCCACCCGATAAGTCGAATGTCCATCCTGTTGCTGCGTAACCTCAAACAGAGGGAGCGGCGCTGAAACAGCTTTCAGAATAAATGATTGTTCTAACTCCGGATAGATTAGATTAAACCACACCTCTTCATCCTTGAATAGATAAACCGACTGCCCACGGGATAACAAATCTTGAACGGCTTGCGTGACTTTGCGAATTCGCTCTCCATGATCAGCCGCTTCCAAACGGCGATAATTCAGGGCGGATACATCACCATATAAAATGAATGTACTTGACCCACCATAGGCTAGCACCACAGAATTGACTGGCAGACTTTGACTCATTTCTTTCACACTGCTCACATACTGAGTAATCCCGGTATATTCATCATACAAAGCTGGCAATTGTTGCAGCAAGCCAGCTAGGCTGGTGATAAGGACAGCTGCGCCTAGCCCAAGCCGCAGCGAGGGCCATTTGGCGTGATACCACAAGCGCGAGACAACATCTGCCGTCAACAGATAAGCCGCACCCAGTGCGGGCAATAGATACCGCTCACTCGGTAGTCGGCGCGTGGTGAACATGCTGGTTCCGTAAATAAGTATGGTTACCAGTAATATCAAGGCTACCAGCAGCTTCAGCGAACTGTGCCTATTGATCAGCAGACTAGCCAGACAAACTAAAACCCACAGCCGCATCTCTAGCCAGAACGCTTCCAAAATGAAGTTGAGGGTGTAGTCATTCCAAGGCGCTGGGGTTTTAAAAATTAGATAACTCAGTGAAAACAGCGGCCCGCTATCCCAGAAAGGCTTTCCCCAGGCCTGATAGGCGTTGGTGAATGGCCCGCCATACGATTGCCACTGATAGAAGAGCAGATAGCCGCTGCCCGCCATAATACCAGGAAGCAACCAGCCGATTAGCGTCCAGCGCTCACGTCCCTGGGAAAAAACGGCCGCGTGACCAAGGATCAACAACACATACACAATATTGGCGTATCTCAGCAGAATAAACAGCCCTAACAGCAAACCACTGAGAGCCGCCCAGACTGGTCGTTTCGTTTGAAAAGCTCGATAATACACGGCCAGCCCAATCAGCAAGAGGCTAACACTAGGGCCGTCCGACCAGATGGAAGTTGCATACTGGACGTAGGTCTGGGAGACTCCCAATAAAAGTACAGCCGCTAGACTAGCAATGCAACCATTCAGCGCATATCCCACATAGGCGATTCCTAACAATCCCAGCACGCCACACAGAGGCGCAATGAGATAAACCTGATCCAAAGTTACGCCAAGTTTATACCACGCAGCAACGATGAGGCCCAGTCCTGGGGGGAAGACGTTGTACGGCTGAGGATCGCCTGGCGCATGAATCACAAAGCCGGTTGAGTTGAAGTAAGGACCAATCCGCTCGTTGTTGGCATCATAGTATTGGAAGCCATGACCCTGCGCCAGCGAACGTCCTTGAATGATCATGTCACTTGGATCCCACGGTGCAATCACTCTCAGCGCCTGTCCAAAGTAGATCACCGCAAAAAAAACTACCAGACAGCCCAATAATAACCAATACCTTTTACCGGACACTGGCCGTAGCAATTTTGTGCGAATGTTAGACATTCTTTCCAACCTGAAATAATTAGCCTTCAGCCACCTATCGCCGAGTTAATCGCCAGCAGTTGTGCCGGTGCCTGCACCAAGAAAAGTTGACGGCTCCGCCGGGTGCAGGATTTAAGCACCTGCTCCACGGCCTATAAACACCTGTCATGGAAAGTTCCTAAAAACTAGAGGCAAGTAGAGCTGCTGGTTGCCCACGAAAACTTGTCCTGTAATGACATTGTCCGCTTCGTTTGTTTCGGTAATAGCGTTTGCTGAGTCAACCTTGATCCAGAATGGGTGAAAACCTACACCACGGTCGGGCCACACCACGCTTGCCGTAACACGGCGGCGAGCACAACCGGGAATTCCGCTGGTGATGACCATTGAATCGATAACTTGTGTAAGTGTCGCATCCGTGTAAAAAGTAACGGTCAGCGGCTCAGACACGAGCTGGTTGCCGTTGTTTACAATCTGTATTAATAAAGTGGAAGTAACACTTGATTCGTCCGGTTGGATGATTGGCGTTAAGGCGGTAGTCGCGCGTGGTTGCAAGTTAGGACGTAAGGGTCTAGTACCAACATTAGTACGGAACATGTTCCCCACTGAAGTAAATGTCAGCGGTACTGTATTGGTTACTAGATTACTGACATAGCCCAAAGGGTTGTTAACACTGTACCAGACCCATTGCTGCACTAGGCGATTTTCATCCGATGGCATGCCAATACTGACATCAGCAGCGGTAGAAAGGTAATTGAAGGTCTTGGTTAGGAAATCTGTGGCACGAGGCATGGTGAAATTTTCACCAAACTCATCCGTCACGACTTCGTCATACAACAATCCGAATTCGCTCAACAGCAAGGGCTTATCTTCTTGACCATGCGCCTTCATCCACTGACGCATGCGCCGCACCTGCTCATCGAAGCGGCTAAGATTGTCATGATCGCCATAAGTATAAATGGGGGGGCCACCACTCGTATGTGTGAATGCAAATCCATATGCCAAAGTCGGATCTGTTCCTAACGCTACACTGGCAATGCCGCGTATCTCTGGCAGCACATAAAGATGCATATTCCAAACATCTACAGGCATTGCATGGCCGTATAATGTAGCGTAAGTATTCCAAACAATGTCCAAATATTGCAGTCGGCCAGGAGTCACTTCAACGAGGCCGCCAACAGCAACCTGGGCTGAAGGATCACGTTGTTTGATGAACTGGTAGGCATCATGGTAAATACGGGCGTACAGTTGAGGGAAAGTATCATCTTGAGCAGATCCGCCTGGTTCATCTGGTCCACGATCTGGTTCATTGCCAATCAGCCAGAGTGAACCTGGAGCGCTTGCAATGATCGGACCCACACCACCCGCTTCATCTGATAAGATAGGAGTAGTGGTGTAATCTGCCAAGTAATTTCCCTGACTGTCTTTATTTTGCCGAACACGAATTACCTGAATGAACTCCATGGGCCTCATCTGCGGCGCAGCAGCATGTGAGGTAAAATCCAAGTAAATGCCACCAGTCAACTCTCGAATGTCGATTCCAACAGAAAAATAAGGTTCCCAACCAGCAATGCCTTCCCGACAGCTCATAGCACCGGAGGTTATGCTGCTTTGAGCAGCAGGGTTAGCCGAATTCATGAGCGACTTACTCAGAGTACTTTGTTGAGTCGAAAGAGGTTCGCCCACTACCACGCGTGTTAATGGTTGCAACACAAGCAATGTCAATACCAACGCGATGGTAACCACACCAATCACGGCAATGAATTTGTTCATCTGCATTGTTCCTCCTTACAATCCGAATAATTGTGCCTAAGCTGGCTACTGCAATCTAATCTATCGGCGCTAGATTGCATTAAAACAAGCTCAGCTGCTGCGGTTCATCAGGCGCGACAGCTGCTTCCTCCACTTGGCCGAGATCGGCCAGAATCTTGGGCAGCCGGGCGAAGTCTTCCTCCACCGTCTTCCGCAGCGACGGCTGATGCAGGGCCGCCGCCGGATGGAACATCGGCACATACACAATATCACCCACTTTGCGCGGCTTGCCATGAATGGCGCTGATTTTTTCGCCGGGAAAGGCACGCGCCATCGAATAACGGCCCAGCGTCACGATGACCTGCGGCCCAATCAAAGCAACCTGTCGATCGAGAAAGGCCCGGCACGCTTCAATCTCAGCGGGCTGCGGATCGCGATTGCCGGGTGGACGGCATTTCACCACGTTCGTGATGTAAACATCCGTGCGCTGCAAGCCTATCGACTGCAACAGCTCATTGAGAAACTGGCCCGCGGCGCCGACGAATGGTTTGCCCTGGCGATCTTCATGGAAGCCCGGCCCTTCACCAATGAACATGATTACAGCATTCTCTGGACCTTCGCCCGGCACGGCTTTGGTCCGGCCCTGTGCTAACGCGCACTGCCCACAGCCCGACACCTCTTTCGCCAAATCAGCCAGTGCCGTCATTGTGTCCCCTCCCGCATAAAAAGCGGGCGGCCCAACTGCCGGTCGCCCGTGTCCATCTTACCACGTTACCTACGGCCACTTATGCTTATCCTGGATGAAGCCCCTACATTTTCGCCCCACACTCCGGGCAGAACTTGGGAGTGCCTTCAATCTTGGTGCCGCATTCCGTGCAGAGCTTCTCGCGCTTGATCGGCTGACCACACTCTCCGCAGAACTTCGCACCCGGCGCGACACTAGCTCCGCAATTGGGGCAACCGCCGACGACCGTTTTTTCGAACTTTTCCTTCGTCACATACGTCGCCTCTTGAGCCGCCACTCGCGCTTGCTGTACCGCCGCCTCCGTCTGCGTCGCCGAGTACTCCGCTTCCAGATCGGGTGCGCACTCTAAACACAAGCCGCGCTGCAGATTCCAGCACGTGTCGTCTACCCATTTGCTGCAGCGCTTACACTGCTTCAAATGGTGGCCGCAATTATATCACTCTGCGGTCAGAATGGCTGCCAGCTCCTATTTTACATTGATTTCGGCATATCAATCCTCATACAATGGTAGCATCTTGTTGTAAGGAGATTGAGAATGCCATCTCAGATTACGCAGTGTCTTCTGATTGCCGCTGAGCGCGGCCGGAAGCTCCAGAACGAAGAACCCGCTAAGGAAGACGATCCGCCTCCTTAGCGGGTTCTTTTTCGCGGCGAAAATCAGCCGTTTGGAAACATGGCGTCCAGTTGTGCCCCGCAGATTGCTTCCGCAAGTCGTGTCGGCCACGAATTGCCCACCATCCTCATCTGGTCATCCCATTGCCGTGAAGAGCACTTGGGGCTAATGGTTCGAGATATTCACCTATGGTGTTCTACGC
>JAUQXC010000645.1 GCA_030834825.1 Thermoflexales bacterium | reverse complement strand
AGATGATCTTGATCGTCGGGGTGATGTTGTCGATCGTGACAGGCACCACCACCGTTTGCACATCGCCATTATTGCGGAAGACCGTCAGACGCAGGCTGACCAAGCCGTCGAAGGTGGTGACGTCAAAATTCTCCAGCACGTTGTTATCGATCTGTTCGCCGTGATCGGGGCCGATCTGCTGCCATTCGACAGGATTCAGTCCTACGCCGAAATCGATGCGATAGTGATTGAAATCGCCGCCGCGCGTATTGCCGATGATGGGCATGATGCCGCGGATGTACGAGTAGGTGCTGGGTTGGATGATCGCCACATCGCCGAATTCGGTGGGTGGCGGGCCGTAGTTCGTGTCGAAGGTATTGGGCGGCTGAGGGATGCTCGCCTCGCGCACGTAATCGATAGCCTCCGGCGGATAAATCTCAAAGACTTTTTCTTCGACCTTGTCGGCCGGTGTATTGGCCGTGGCTAATTGTCCCGTTTCCCGATCGATCAAGAACGCCTGATAGACCGTGTCATATGATGTCGGCTCGGTGCCGGGCACGAATAACTCGGTCACGGTGGGGCAATATTTTGTCGGCAGCAGACCGGTGGTGGCGCAAACCCCCTTCTCCACCAGACCGGCGGGGCGCACAAACGGCTCCACCGGCTTGTCCTTCAAGAAATATGACATGAGCTGGTTCCAGACTGGCGCCGCGCCCGTGATGCCGGAGACTTTCTTCATCGCGCTGTTGTCGGTATTGCCGATCCACACGCCGATGACCACTTGCGGGGTATAACCGATCGTCCAGTTGTCTTTGTAGTCATTGGTCGTACCGGTCTTCACGGCTGCCGGTCGATCGAGTTCCAACACGTTGTTGCGACCGAAGGCCGGCCAGCGTGCCGGATTGTCCGACAGGAAGTTGGTGATGATGTAGGCATACTTCTCGTCGACTACGGGAATCGACGTCGGCGTCTCATACTTCCACAGTACTTCGCCGCTGCTGTCTTCCACACGCAGCACCGGCACCGGATCGACCGTGCGATAGCCGGGACGCTGGCGATCTTCAGGGATGGCCACACCGGCCATGTTGCCTCGATTGGCTAACACGCCGAAAGCGTACACCATGTCGAGCAGTTTCACCTCGCCGCCCCCCAACGTCAAGGCCAGGCCGTAAAAGTCCAGACCCCGATCGAGCGTGGTGATGCCCATCTTATGCGTGACGCGAATCACATTATCGACGCCCGCGATCTCCATCGCGCGCACGGCCGGAATGTTCAAAGACTGCGCCAAGGCCAGGCGCATGCGTTGGTAGCCGTGATATTTGCGATCGTAATTCTCCGGCACGTAGATCGGCGGATTCGCGCCGGGCTGGGCAAACTCGGTGCGCACATCCAGGAACCCCAGTGAGGGTGACACGCCCTGGGTGAGCAAGGTCAGATACGTGAAAGGCTTGAAAGATGAGCCGGGTTGGCGCAGGCCGGTCGTGACGTTAAACTTGCCGTCGATGGTGTCGTTCCAATAATCGGCGCTGCCCACCATCGCCAGAATCTCCCCCGTCGTCGGGCGAATCACCACTGTCGCGCCGTTGTTGGCATTGTGATCTTCTGCGGTGAGCTTCTTCACCTGATCGGTGATGGCCTGCTGCGCATAGTTCTGCAGATCGAGATCGAGCGTAGTGTAGACCTTCAACCCGCCTCGATTGACCAATTCAGCGCCGAATTTCTCCTCCAGCCATTTGCGCACGTATACCGAGTAGTGCGGCGCTTGTACGTTGAACCGCTCGGCGACACCGCCGGACTTGATTTGCAGCTTCTCTTGTTTGGTTGCCACGGCTTCTTCGGCGGTGATGTAACCGTCGCGCAACATCGCATCGATGGCGAGTCCCTGGCGCAGTGTCGCATCGGTGGGCGAATCGATCGGATTCTGGATGGGGAACTGTGGAATCGGCGCCAGCATGGCGCACTCGGCCAGATTCAATTGATCGACCGTTTTGTTGAAGTAGACCTTGGCTGCGGCCTGAAGGCCATACGCGAAGTTGCCGTAGTTGTTTGTGTTGAGATACCATTCCAGAATTTGATCTTTGGGATAGCGCCGGCCCACTTCGATCGCCAACAATGTTTCGCGCAGCTTGCGCAGATAACCTTCGATGCCTTCACGGATGAGGCGCTCTTCGGACTCAATCAGCGTGTTCTTCACGACTTGCTGCGTAATCGACGAACCGCCCTGCACCTGTTTGCCCTGCAAATTACCGACCAAGGCACGACCCATGCCGCGCAAATCGAAGCCGGCATTTTCGTAAAAGCTGCGATCTTCGTTGGAGACGGTGGCTTGACGGCAGAATTCAGGAACCTGATCGAGCGCCACCCATTGGCGATCACCGGTGCGCTCGTCGATCACTTCGTACAGCAGGTTCTTGCCGGTCCGATCGTAAATCTTGGTCGTCTCGAAGAAGTCCACATTTTGATTGGTGAACTGCGCTTCGATGGCTGAGGGATCGGGTAGGTCGGCGGTCAGGCTGAGATAGGCGGCCACTGCGCCGCCCACCGTGAGGGTGAAAAATAAGCCGATCGCGACGACGAGGCTGATCAAGCTAATGCCTACGGCGCGGATAAACGTCTGGCCCTTGCCCTGGCGATTGCGCTGTCGCTGCCGACGGTTGAGAATAATAGGAATACGTGGATCGTTGTTCAAGGCACATCTACCTTTGGTTGGGGGTTGGTGGTTAATCACTGGTTTTTATGAAGCAATCTTAACTGCTGGCCGCGATTTCTGCAAGGATTCTAGGACGAGTGGGGATGGTAGAGGGAGGGTGGGGTCATTTGGGTGACTAGGTCGAATCATAGCCTGTTATGTCGGTGATTGGTCTGGCTTGGTTACCCTTGAAATCCATCACATAGGGTTTCTTTCCATCAAGTAAGAAAGCGATGGTTTGACCATCAGGAGACCAATCGTACCAGCCGCCTCCATAGGATGTTTCTGCTAGGCGAACAGGTTAGCTAACGTACCTCCATCACTCCGATCGCCACAGCATCGTCCTTCAGTCGATTGCCCTGCGCGTCAAACGCGGCATAGCGGGCAGCGGTGCTGCGATTATATAGCCCCACGCGCACTTCGTACTGACCCGGCGGCAGATCGCGCCTCCCAATTGATCGCCTATCGACGATATCTGCGCCAAGCGGCCAGTTTGCAGGTGGAATCAAACCACCCACACTGTCGCCGTCGAATGCGGCCACAAAAGCATCGTCTCGCCACAAGTGAACGAAAATTGTATCGTCGGCGCATAATGGTGACAGCGCCCGCCACACCAAGTCGATCACTGTCCCATCAATCCGGGTGTCGATCAATTGCGCAGCGGCGGCAAACTGCGCGTGATAGGTCGGCGAACTTGCTGGGTGAATCGATCCGGCCTCGTGCAGCACCAACTCCCCATCCGGTGCGTACTCAGTAATCAATACCCGATCGACCTGTGCTGCAGCTTCGGCCAGTTTTTCCGGAGGCATGTCTTCACCGCGCATGAACACTTCGTACGGATACGCGCCGCGCTGGCTGGCCCCGACGCGAAACGCGGACAGCGAACGTGTCTCGGCGCTGCGGCCCGTTCGAGACACGGCGAAGTCCGACATGTCCAGCACCACGGGCGCAAGGATCAAGCCCCATTCGCCCAGAGGGTACAAGGCAGGGCGCAACCACAATCGATCGGGGTAATTGATCAACAAGACAGACTGATCGGGCTGCTGCGCTAACACTTCGATGGTCTGATCGAGATGGTGGGTGCCTAGCTGATACAACTGCTGAAGAGACCACCAGTGTGCAAGCGAAACCGCTGTCACCCCGATCGCCACTACCAGCCCGATCGCGCGCCGCACCTGGTTCGGGACGAACAAGTGTGCCAGCCAGCTGCCCCACAGCATAGCGATACCGAGTGACGCGGGATACAGCAGGCGTGCGCCGATGCGCGTGTAGCTCCATGATAGGCCGATCACGATTGGCAGCAGGCCTGCTATCAGCCACAGCGTGCTGAGCATAGGCGGGCGTTTGCCCTGCCACGCCCAGGCACCCAGCGTCAACACCAACCAGATCGCCGCATACAACGCGATCAACGTCGGAACGGGCACACTGCCAAGCTGTGACGACATGAGCGCAGCGATGGGAAACACCACGCCCTGCAAGCCATAGGCCAGTACGCGTGCATCTAGGCCGCGTCCAGTGACGCCGCTTTCTCTTGGCATGCTCAACCAGATGACAAAGAAGATCACCGCCAGTGTCAAATGCAACAACGGCCAGAAGGTACGCCGCTGCCAGGCCGAGCAGTTGATCGGTTCATTGAAGAATGCCAACCAGAAGAACATCACTACGAAGGGCAACGCGCTCTCTTGAAACAACAGGGCGAAGGCATAGGTAGCTAGCGAAGCGACTAGGTAGCGGGAACGGTTGCGCTGTTTAAAGCGTGCCGCCAACAAAATAGCAATAAATACGGCCAACATGGTGATGGGTTGCTGCGGTGCCTGCCACGCCACGGCTTGATAGGATAGCGGATACAATGCGAAGATCAGCGCCGCCATCCGGGCGTGATGGCGCTCAAACTTGAAAACGCGGAGCATCGGCACTGCGGCTAATGCCGCTAGCATGTGAGCGAAGATTTGGATGAGGTGTGCCGTCTGAGCGGCAACGATGCCGTTAGGCGCGACCATCTGTCGGACCAGCCAGATGGTCGCGGGACGATAGAATTGATACGTATCAAGCGACGTGAATAACTGCCAGGGCGTTAGCCCTTCACCTTGCGCATACCACCGAGGATCATCCCAGATCAGGCCGAAGTGGATCGACGATGCGTAGAGCAACAACACCAGTCCGATCACTCCTATGCTGAACCAATACCGACGGATAAAGCGAGAGACGGCGACGTTCATGGTCCGGGTAGTTTTTCCACGACCAAAAAATGCGACAATCCCAGCTTCTTCAGTGGCGTGCGCTCGAAGGCATACGTTGTGGTGCGTAGCATTTTGCCCACCGCCGGACGGCGTTTCACCAGGTTGTCGTAGCCGGGATAAATCTGCGTGTGCTGGAGGATGCGCACAGGCAGCCCCTCGAATAGATTGCGAATACCGGAGCTGGTGTACGCCCGTACATGTGGGGCGAGTCGGTTACGCAGCAGGTTGGGCAGGTAGTTAATCAACGGGGTATTGCCAAAGTGATACTTGCCGCGCCAGTAGTGCCCGTGTGTCTCAAAGGGATACCAGCGGTTGGGGCAGAATAAAATCACGCGCCCGCCGGGTCGCAATACCCGAATCATTTCGCGCGCGGCTTGACGATCGTCGGCAACATGTTCGATTACTTCATGCGATAACAGCGCATCAAAGGTGTTGTCGGGGTAGGGCAGCTGTTCGCCGGCGGCAGCGTGCAGCTGTTCGATCCCCCCCAGCCGTCCATCACGCACCCGATCGAAATCGATGTCCAACCCGATCGTGTTATAGCCCAACGCGGCGAGGTGGCGCACATACTGACCCACACCGCAGCCGTCCACGAGAATACGCCACGTGTCACTGGGCAACCTGGAT
>JAUQXC010000644.1 GCA_030834825.1 Thermoflexales bacterium | reverse complement strand
GATACTGGAAATATCCACCGATTCTGGCAGGCCGGTGATGACGCTGCGCCCGCGAATGGTCATGATTTTTTCTTCGGGCAGCGGATACGCCGACCCAATGTTGATCTTCACCCGCTCGGCCATGCGCTCACCGATGAGCAGATTGTACTTCTGGCGCACGTACTGCATGATGTCTTCGTCGAGTTCGTCACCGGCCACGCGGATCGATTTGCTCAACACCACGCCGCCCAGCGAAAACACCGCCACTTCCGTCGTACCGCCGCCGATGTCGATGACCATGCTGCCGCGCGCTTCCATGATGGGCAGGCCCGCGCCAATGGCCGCCGCGATGGGTTCCTCGATCGGGTAGGCTTCACGCGCGCCGGCTGAAATACAAGCATCGTACACGGCCCGTCGTTCCACCTCGGTCACACCGCTGGGGATGCCCACCACCACGCGCGGACGCGGCGTCAGCAACGGAAACATCTGGCTGTGCGCCTTTTGGATGAAGTATTGCAACATCGCCTCGGTAATCTCAAAGTCCGAGATCACACCGTCGCGCAAGGGGCGAATCGCCACGATGTTGCCCGGGGTGCGGCCTACCATCTCGCGCGCCTCCGCGCCGATGGCCAGCGGGCGCTTGGTGCGCTTGTCGATAGCCACCCACGACGGCTCGTTCAAAACGATGCCCTTGCCGCGCACATTGACCAGCGTATTGGCCGTGCCGAGGTCGATGCCTAAGTCCAGGGAAAATAGGCCGAAAAGTGCATTGATGGGATTAAATGCCATAGAGGTTCACTCGTTGTCCGTCCAAGCGCAGATTATACCATATTGACCCCTATCAACCTCACCCTGGTCCTCTCCAGAATTCAGGAGGGGGCTGCGAGCAAGCCATATAGTACGGCCACGCCAAACGCCAGGATGATCGTCCCTGAAATCCGATTGACTGAACGCAGCCCAGGTGTGTTCAATTTCGCACGGAGTAAACTCGCTGCACCGGACAGCAGGAACCACCACAAGGCCGAACCGGAGAAAACGCCCAAAACTAACAGCCAGGCCGATAGAGCGCCCTGGCTCTGCGTCAAGCCCAACCCGGCAAAGACGGCGAGGAACGACATGATCGTCAGCGGATTCGTCAGCGTCAAAAATAGCGTTGAAGTATACGCCCCCAACAAACCACGCCCTCGCGGCGCAATGTCGCCTGAGCGCTCGGCCGGTCGGGAGCAAAACGTCTTGAGGCCCAGATAGCACAAATACAGCCCGCCGATCAACCGTAACCCAGGCGCTTGATCGACCAGAAAAGCCGTGACGATCGTCAACCCCAACGCCGCGATCATGCCATAGCCGGCATCGGCGGTGGCTGCGCCCAAGCCGGAGACGAAACCGCACAGACGACCTTCGCTTAACGTGCGCCGAAGGCACAACACCCCGATCGGTCCGACCGGCGCTGCGATGGAGAAGCCGATGATCATACCGCGCAAGAAGAAAGATAGATCGGGCATGGTTAGTACTGGAGGTCCTTTTTACCGCAGAGAGCACAGAGATCCGTGAGAAAATCAGGCCAAGTTAAAGCTCCGCGTCCTCTGTGTACGCCGCGGTGGAATTTCATGCACCACACTCAAACGGGAGGCGATCAAGATTCACAACAGGCCTATAATACGCCAGGTGGTCCATCACTTCCAGAGGAAATCAAAATGATTCGTGGCTGGCCGCTTAACAATGCAAAGGAAATCCGGCGATGACTTTCAAGCTTGAGAGGGTACTCGATGCGACGGGGCGGAAGTTGTTGCGCGCGCTTCAAGAAAACGCGCGACTGTCGTACAGCGAACTGGGTCGCCAAGTGGGCTTGTCGGCCCCGGCCGCCGCCGAGCGCGTGCGCCGGCTGGAAGAAGCTGAGCTCATCATCGGCTATCACGCCGAGGTCGATCCCGCGGCCATGGGATATGGCGTACTGGCTTTTATTCGCTTAACCACTTCCACCGATAAATATCCGCGCGTGCTGGAACTGGCCCAGCGCCTGTCCGAAATCCGCGAATGCCACCACGTCACCGGTGGCGAAGCCTTTATCATGAAAGTGCTCGCTACCTCGATCCCGCATCTCGAATCCATCATCGCGCAGTTGAGTATTTTCGGCGCAACCAGCACCTCGATCGTGTTGTCGTCGCCGGTGAGGAAATACAGCTTGGAAGCGGCTGATTCATAGTCTACAAAAGTTACGCAGTTCTACTATCGCGCAACATCTTCAACTCATAGCAGGAGACAAGGAAAGGAAATCGATGCATATTCTCAAATTGACTATCGTCATCACGCTAGCGCTGGGTTTGCTGTTTGGTTTGAGTGTGTTGGTCACGCAGCCCGCGGCAATAGCCGCTGCGACGGGCACCCTCCAATCGTTGATTGATGGGGCTCCCAACGGGGGCACGGTCATGATTCCGGCCGGTACATATACCGAAAGTCTGACGGTGAATAAGACCCTGACGTTGACGGGCGTGTCCAGCAACACGACCATCATCCAGGCGGTGACCGGCCAGCGCGTTATCACCGTCACGACGGGACATGATCTGCGTCTGGAGAATCTGACGGTGACCGGCGGCCAGACCAGCGACGCGGGTGGCGGAGTCTATCTAGTCAATGGCAGTTTAACGCTGGTTAATAGCCGTATCGTCAGCAATACGGCCGCCTATGGGGGCGGTGTATTTCAAGCAGGCACAAGTGGGCGCGTGGATGTGATCGATAGTCGGATTGAAAGCAATACGACCTCCAATCATGGCGGCGGTCTGTATGTGCGCGGTAGCGCGGCTTTCACGAACACGTACGTTTTATCGAACACGGCTACTTTTCATGGCGGCGGCATCCACGTCGATAGCGGATCGGCCACGGTCAGCGGTGGAGTCTGGAGGGCCAATCGGGCGGGTGAGAACGGCGGCGCGATCAATCTGAATGGCAACCTCAGCCTCAGCGGAACGCTGATCGTCAGCAATACGGCGATCAATGGCGGCGGCGTGCAACAGTGGAACACCGCGCCGATGGTCGTGATCACCCACACACGCTTTGAGCGCAACATGGCCCGCCGCAGCGGTGGAGGCGCCGCCATCTCTGGCACGCTCATTATCAGCAGTTCGACATTTGTGAGCAACACCGCGGATTCGGGGAATGCCAGCAGTACGTTTGGAGGCGGTCTGTATGTGGGCGCGGCCAGTTGGATCTTCGCCTCGACCTTCACGGGGAACTCTGCGCTGTGCCTCAATGGCGGATCATGCTCCCATGCTGACGGCGGTGGTTTGTATAACAGCGGCAGCAACGTGGACTTGACCAACGTCATCTTCCAGAGCAATCAAGCAGGCCGCATGGGCGGCGGCATGAGTAGTGAGCACAGCGGCCTCGAACTGATCAACGTGATCTTCAGGGGGAACCAGGCGGGTTGGGGCGGAGGGTTAAATCACTCTAACGGCACTCCCAAGCTGACCAATGTTCTTTTCAGTGGGAACCGGGCG
>JAUQXC010000643.1 GCA_030834825.1 Thermoflexales bacterium | reverse complement strand
TTGCTGCTCCGAGTGGATCGTTACACCTCACCCGGCATGCACGCAGTTCCCGCAGCGCGAGCCAGGGTAAATCAAAACGGAAATTGCGCTGGCGCCGCCTGGAATAAGCCGCTCCCAGGATAAACTCACCAGGTGAATTGTCAAGAAAATTTTGTCCCCCGTTGCTTGACCGATCCGGTAAACCGGTCTACAATCAGGCTGGCTGTCAAGGAATTTTTGTCCCACGCCGTCAATTTGCTGGATGGTCATGCCGTACCCCAGCTCCACTGGAGCCGGGCGGCACGCCTATGCGAGACCGTCCGGCTACCCTCAAATTTAAGGAGTCGAGCCATGGATATCTTTGCGAAGATTGCGAATGACGAGAACATGGAACGGGTCAAGGCCGCCAAGGAAATGGGGCTGTATCCTTACTTCCTGCCGCTGGAAGACTCGGAAGGGACCGAGGTCACCATGGAGGGGCGCAAGATCGTCATGATCGGCTCCAACAACTACCTGGGTCTGACTACCCACCCTAAAGTGCGCGAAGCGGCCATTGCAGCGATCAAGCAGTATGGCACGTCCTGCACCGGTTCGCGTTTTCTCAACGGGACGCTGAAGATGCACCTGGAAGCCGAAGAGAAACTCGCGGCATTTGTGGGCAAGGAAGCCGCGCTCGTGTTCTCCACCGGCATGCAGGTCAATTTAGGCGCCATTTCGGCAGTGCTCGGCCGCGACGATGTGGTGGTCCTGGATAAGGACGATCATGCCAGCATCGTCGATGCGTGCCGCCTAGGTTTCGGTAAGATGGTGCGCTTCATTCACAACGATCTGTCCTCGTTGGAACGTCAGCTCAAGAGCATCCCGGCGACGTCCGGCATCTTGGTTATCGTCGATGGAGTCTACAGCATGGGCGGCGACATTGCGCCTCTGCCGGAAATCGTCAAGATCTGCAAGCAGCACGGGGCGCGGCTCTACGTGGACGACGCACACTCGCTGGGCGTGCTGGGTCCGCAGGGGCGCGGCACGGCGGCGCACTTCGGCCTCACTGACGACGTCGACATGATCATGGGCACGTTCAGCAAATCCTTTGCCTCGATCGGCGGCTTTGTGGCCGGTGACGCCGATATCATGGAATGGGTCAAACACGGCGCGCGCTCCTTCATCTTCTCTGCCTCGATCACGCCGGCGCAATTGGCCGCCGCGTTGGCGTCGCTGGAGATCATGCAGAGTGAGCCGGAACGCATCGAACGGCTGTGGCAGGTGACGCGCAAGATGCACGAGGGCTACCGCTCGATGGGGTTCAACATCGGGCCTAGTGAGACCCCGGTGATTCCCATCGTTCTCGGCGACGAACTCAAGACGCAGCTGGCGTGGAAGATGTTGTATGAGGCCGGCATCTACACGAATGCGGTCTTCCCGCCTGCCGTGCCTCCCAGCAAGAGCCTGCTGCGCACCTCTTATATGGCCACACACACGGACGCGCAATTGGACTTCGTGCTCGAGACGTTCTATCAGGTCGGCAAGGAACTGGATCTTTTCGGTACGGCCATGGTCGAAACCGAACCTGAATTGGCGTCGATTGGGTAGCGATCCGTTACTTGGAGATCAAGCAGCCGGGACCGGCAATCTCAGATTGCCGGTCCCGGTTCTTTTTCGCGAATCCTGATCAGCTGATTAGCGATTAACCGATCACCTTCAACTCCCGATCGTAGGTCGTCAAGCTTTCTGCGCCGTCTTCCGTGATCACCAGATCATCTTCAATCCGCACTCCGCCCAGTCCCGGCACATAGATGCCGGGTTCGACCGTAAAGGTGTTGCCTACGGCGAGTGGGACGAGATTGCCTTCAACCATGTAAGGCGGCTCATGTCCTTCCAGCCCCAGGCCATGACCGGTGCGATGGGTGAAGTACTGCCCGTATCCCGCATCAACAATCACTTTGCGCGCAGCGCGATCGACGTCCTGGCCCGTAGCACCCGGCCGGGCAGCTGCGCGACCGGCGGCATTGGCTTGCTGCACCAACCCGTAGATCTTTTTGATTTCAGCCGTGGGTTGCCCGATGGCAAACGTGCGGGTGATGTCGCTGTTGTAACCGTCGAGGATGATGCCGAAGTCGAGTAGCAGCACTTCGCCCGACTGGATCACACGCTCCCCGGCGGTCGCATGTGGCAAGGCGGCGTTGGGTCCCGATTGAATCAACGGTTCAAAGGCCAGGCCCTCCGCGCCGCGCTGCAACAGCGCCTGGGTGAGGGTGTTGGCGATCTGGCGTTCCGTCATACCGCTGCGCACCGCGTCGATCACATCGTCCAGTGCCTGCTCGGTCACCTGGATAGCGCGACGCAGGGCGGCGACCTCAGCGGCCTCCTTGATCATGCGCAGCTGTGCGATCAATCCATCGGCCGCTTCGCACTGGACCGCCTGCGCCGCTTTCTCCAATAAACGTAGTTCCAGCACGCGCAGCTTATAGGCTTCAACGCCTACTCGTTTCCGATCAAGCTGCAGGGCCTGGCTCGCTGCCTGAAACGCCTCCAGCGGATCTTGGCCATCGATGTAGGTGAACAACTGCCACGCGCTGGCACTGCGCTGGGTCTTCGTCGCCTCAAAGGCCGGGCAGATCAACGCCGGCTGCCCGGTGACGGGGAACAAGGCCAGCGTGGGCCGTTCGGATAAATGAAAGTGCAATCCACTGAAGTACTGCATATTCGGGCCGGGCATGATCGCCACGGCGTCTAACTGGGATTGCATGGCGAGTTGCAGGAGTTTGGCAATACGTTGATGAGTCATGCTCCTCCTTGGGAAAATAGCCTTGGCGATCACTACAAATGAGATCGGTGTATAATCCTCTGCACACATTCTAGCAGGAGATAAACCGATGGGCAAAGTCTTGGTCTTCATGGGCGGCATCATTGCCGGGTCTATCCTGGGTGGGGCCGCGGCCTTGTTGATGACGCCGCAAAGCGGCGAGAGCCTGCGCGGACAGGCGCGACAGCGCTATCAAGATGCAGTGGAGGCTGGACGCAAAGCGGCCGATGACCGCAAACAGCAGCTCATCGCGGAGTACGAAGCGATGAAGCGCGGTGAAGTGCAGATCTTCCCGCAGGAATAACGCGAAACCAGGAGACGGTCTATGGTCTCCCGGTTTTTAATCATTACTGCTCCTGAGCCGTCCAACTATAGTGCGCCACCTCGGTGGTCTTGGACGCCATGGGGCTGACGACGACAATCGCTTTCTCCAGCCGGCTCAGCGCAATGTCCCAGCGCGCCGTGTTGTCTTCATTCACCGGCAAGCGTGATACCGCTATCTGGCCGTCCTGGCTGAAACTGACCAGCTGCACGACGTATCTTTGCGGCACGAAGTTGTTGGTGCGGATCCAGCCCGCCGGTTGCCAGCCGCCGGCGTCCTGCTCGAAATCGGTGCGATAGTCAATCTCCGGCACTTCCACATCGTCCAACGCCAGGGCCGGGCGGTTCACCGCCAGATCGTTGATCACGTCAAAGGCGATGCTGATCTTCTTGCCGGCATACGGCGTTAGATCGATACTCTCCTGAATCCACTCTGCCCGAGGGCCTCCGCCCGATTTGTCGGTGTAACCCCAGCCGTAGTTGGCATTCGTTGGATTGCTGTCCGTCATGGCTGGCGCCTGCAATAACTTCCAGGTCTGGCCCCCGTCTTCGGATACGCTGACGTAAGCGTAGTCCCAGTCTTTTTCCAGGTCAAACCAGGTCCAGTATTTCAACGTCGCCTGCTGCACGCTGCTCAGATCAAATTCGCGCTGTAAGCGCAAGTCGGCTACGTCGGCGCGATTGCTCCACATGAAATAGTTGCCACTGTAAGCCTGGGCATCGATCATCAGCGCTTTCGTCGAGCCGGTAAAATCGATCGTGAGGTCACGTTCCCCTTCCAGTTGGATGTAGTCGCCGGCGTATTGATGGACTGAGGTTTGCTCGTTAAACGGATAGTGATCAATCGTCTGGCGCGGTTCCACCGTGGCCCGATCGGTTTGTTGGTAGCCATAGCGCCCATCCTCGATCGAGGGTTCGTCCAGCAAACGCGCGACCAGCCAATCGGCCACGAGATCGTCCACCTGTTTGCCGGGATCGATCTGATCTAGCGTGTTCTGAATACCGGCCAGGCCGTTGGCATCTTCCGCGGCTAGCGCCCGCACCCCGGCATCGCCGTACCGATCCCAGAAGTACAACATGAACGAGAAGGCCGTGCCGTAACTCTCGGAACCGGCCACACCACCATCCGGCCAGGAATTGAGTTGAATATCGGGGTTCATGGCCGCCACCCAATCGGCTTCAGGATCATCGCCGTTTAAATAGATCGCCAGTTCCGACATCCCTTCGCTGATCCAGGTGTCTTCGTTCTTGTCCTGTTCGTTCAGAATGAGGTGCTGGTATTCGTGCGCGATGACGCCATTGTAGTAACCGGAGCCGATGGCGCGCGCGCCGCCGCTGCCTTCAATGTCGATGTAGAACATATCCTTTTCGTTGGAATCGTCGCGCACCTGCCGTGTGACCTGATCGACGCTGGAGAAGTAGCCGCCCGCGTTGGTGTTGGAGGTGTTAAGGATGTGAATGCGCGGATCGCAATCGACGCCGGGCGCCTCTTCCATGCCGAACAGAGCGCGGTTGCGCGGTACGATCTGGTCGTTGAAGGTCTGCGCTGACTTCTCCAGGGCATCGTGCTTGACTTTGCTCAGCCAGTTGTTGTCCAGCCACATGTAGGTGGTGTCGTTCTTGGCGATCAAGGTGGCCTCCACCGTAAACGTCTCGAGGCTGTCCTGATCCATCACCGCGAATGGCTCCTGGTCACCGACGGTGTAAGTCGGCTCCGTCGTGCAGTTCTGGCTGGGCACGTCGGCGGGCAGTCCCTGGAAGCGAATGGCGAGCTCGCGCAGATCGGCGATCGGGATGTCGGCCGAGCCGATGAGTTGCTCGTTGGTTCGATCGGCGTCCGTAACCGGCTCGCGGATCAAATCAGACGTATCAAGCGGCTGGGCGGGTGTGTGGGTCTGATCGGGTCCAGGCTGGGTGGTGGGGCCGGGCAGTTCGCGTCCACCGTTGTCACTCGGGGTCGGCCGCGTGTCGGTCAGTGCGGGGACGGGATCGAGACAGCCGCCCAGGGTGAGTGCGACCACGGCGAGGACGATGAAGAGGCGGCTTACAGATTTCATGCTAGGAACTCCTTGTTAAGTTTGCCTGATGTGCAAACTTCCGAAGCCATGCAGCTTCGGAAGTCGTAATGCTGAAATTATATCACGCGCGGCCTGGCCATGATCTAAACCGCCCGACCTTGCCTAAGGGTCGGGCGATTTAGATGGAAGGAAGGAGCTGCAAATCAGCCCTCGCGTGAATCGGGGCTGGGTTCGCCAGGTGGGAAGCCGGGCGGCAATTGGAATTGCCGCTGGGCGGGACGTGCGGCCAGGGTGATTGACCGCTCGCGTTGATCGGTTGGGCCATTCGCCGTGCCCTTGACGATCGTCAGAGTGATTTCATCGCCGACTTGATGCGTCTGCACGATCTCGCGCAGGTTATTCTGTTCGTCAACCGCCTGACCGTTGACGGTGCTGATGACATCGCCCGCTTTCAAGCCTGCTTTTGCGGCGGGACTGTCGGCCACGACGACTTTGATCAGCGCGCCGGTCGTGCCTGTGATCTGCTCGCGCGCGGCGACCTCCGCGGTGATCAGTTCGTACTCAACGCCCAGATATGGGCCATCTGCCACAGGTGCAGTCTCTGGGCGTGATGGCTGGCCGTTATCGTCAAAGGGCCACGCGGGCAGACCATTCTCACCGAACGGCACTTGAAATTCAAAAGATTGTGTGGGGGAGCGTTCGCCCAACTTGACTTTGACGTCGCGCTGATCGGTCGGGCCGTTGGCCGTACTCTGCGCAAGGGTCAGGGTAACTTCGTCGTTCGGTTTGAATTTGGCGACACGCGCGCGCAGATCGTTCTTCTCGTCGACCGGTTGACCGTCTACGGCAAGGATAATATCGCCTGGTTTCACACCGGCATTCGCTGCGGGTCCATCGGTTACCACTTCACGCACCAGCGCGCCTGTTGTGCCGGTGAGGCCTTCCTGTGCGGCAATTTCCGGCGTGAGCATTTGAAACGTGATACCGAGGTAAGCGCCGCCGGCGTTGAGCGCAGGTAATTGCTCACTAAAGGGCAGCTGCTGAAACGGCATGTCAAAGCCGCGCGGTGCGGGTTGATCGGGTGGTGTTTGCTGATTGAGCGCCGGGGCCTGCGCTGGCGGTAAATTCGCCAGCGCTTGCTGCGCGCCTTCCGTCGTGCCCAGGCGATAACCGACGATGCCTCCGATCGCCACTCCCAGGGCGAGGATCACGAGCACTCCGACGGTAATGCCGACTACTTGCTTACCGCTAAAGCCGTTTGTTAGTTGCGGTTGAAATTGAGATTGAACCGGTGTTTGAGTTTGTGGTTGTTCTTGAATCTGTGGCTGTACTTCAGACATCTGACCACCCTCCAGGTTACTAGACACTAGCAGTATGCAAGACTCGGCTTAAGCGCAGATGAAACCGAGTTGAAGGTTGATTGAAAGATGTAGGAAAGAATGGGACACGGATAACACGGATCGGACGGATAAAAGCAGAGGGTGCTATCCGTAAAATCTGCGAAACACCTGCACGTGCACCGCACGCAACCGCCTGCGGTGCACGTGTCCGTGTCCTACTGTTAGGTGGTTAAAGCTCGAGCAATTTGGGCGGCGACGCGGGCGTTGTTTTCCAACAGGGCGATGTTGGCCTTTTGGCTTTCGCCTGCGGTCAGTTCGCTGACGTGCTTCAGCAAAAAGGGGGTCATGGCCTTGCCGCGGACGTTCTCTGCTTCGGCCATCTTTAGGGCTTGCAAGATCGCGGGTTCGATGTCTTCATTGGCGACGGCATATTCTTCCGGTATCGGTACACCGATCAGCACGCCGCCCGGCAGGCCCAGCTCGAACTTGGCGCGGATAATTCGTGCGGCCTCTTCGGCCGTGTTGCAGCGCGCATCGACGGGCAGGCTGCTGCTGCGTGAGTAGAACGCCGGGAAGGTATCCGTGCCGAAGCCCAGCACCGGTACGCCGTGCGTCTCCAGCCATTCCAGGGTGAGCGGCAGATCGAGGATAGCCTTTGCGCCTGCGCACACCACCACCACGGACGTCTGCGCGAGTTCGGGCAGATCGGCAGACACATCAAACGGCTGGCCGCGATGCACACCGCCGATGCCGCCCGTGGCGAAGACTTTAATGCCGGCTTGAGCGGCAACCCACATTGTGGCAGCGACCGTCGTCGCGCCGTGGCCTTGCTGCGCGGTAACGATGGGCAGATCGCGGCGACTGACTTTGCGAACGTTGTCGGTGTTGGCCAGCCGCTCGAGTTGATCGGGTTCCAGCCCGGCGTACAACTCACCAGCGAGGATGGCGATCGTCGCGGGCGTCGCGCCAGTCTCGCGCACTAAGGCTTCGAGACGGCGCGCCACTTCAAGGTTGACGGGGCGCGGCAGGCCGTGCGTGATCAACGTCGATTCGAGCGCGACGATGGGTTGATGCTGATCGAGCGCGGCACGAACGGGGGAAGAGAGATGAAGGGAAACGGGCATGATCAGAGAATCTCCTTAATTCAATTTGCGATTCCCTGTAATTTTACTGCAACTGCCGGCAAATCAGCGCCGCTGAGAGCAGGGCCAGTTCGCGGCGCGGCTGGAGCTCGGTCGTTTCTTTGTAGTGCCGCAGCCGCAGAATGTTCAGCGTGCCCAACAGCAGGCCGGTGAGATATTCGCGTTGAATGAGCCGGACATTCGGCTGAATGGCGTCGAGCAACCGCCAGGCTTCGGTGCGTAGACCGCTGATGACGTGCGCCGCTTTCTGTGCGGTTTCCGGCAAGCCGTCGGGCAGGGCTAACGCTTGATCGGGATGCTGTAAGTTGATCAGCGTTTCTTCCAAGCGCGCAAAGTCTTCGGGCGTCAAGTCGCCCATCAACCGGAATTTGATGTCAGTCTCCAGTTCGATGAAGTCGCGCAAAATGTGGCTGCGGTAGGTGCGGTAAAAATCAATCAGCCAGCATTCCCCCGCCTCGTTCATCAGGATGTTGTCGGCTTGCAGATCGCCATGTGTGATGCTGCGGCAGACGGGCATGACTGTGGCCTCATCGCGCGCCAGCCAGTGCAGCGGATTGGGCAGCGTTACGGCCGGCGCGGCGAAGGAGATCAGGGTATCGTGCGAATCGTATTCAGGGCGAAGGGACGTAATCTCGCGTGCCAGCCGATCGGGCTGGTGGCTCAAATTGAACGCCGCCAGATATAAATCGCGCAGGCTTTCGTAGTCCGGCGGAGTGCGCCCCTGATACCACAGACGGCAGGTGTTGGTGAAGAGATAGTGCAGCGCGGCGCCGATTTGCTGCGGGGTATGGTGTTGATAAAAGGTATTGAAGTTGATCGTGTCTTCGGCTTCCATCTCGACGAAGGTGTACAGCAGGCCGCCCAGATGGCGAGTGTAGGCCGTACTCAGATGCGTGGCGTGACGTGCGGGCAAAAAGTGCTCCACATGATGCTGATAGTTCTCTTCTTCCGTGCGGGTTTTGTCGCGTCGCCCGATCTTGACGATCATCGATTGGCCCAGCCCGGTCGGCCAGGTGGGATGTGCTTCCAGGACAAACGAGCCGCTCAGCCCCGCGTAAATCTTGTCGATCCAGAGCCGGTTTGCGCCGTAGAACAACTTGCCCAGCAAATCCTCGATTTGCGGCACCAGCTGCTCGGGCAAAGGCCAGCTCGGTTCTTCCGAGCGAACGTACTGCGCCCCTTGCTCGATCTTGTGCGCCGTGCCGACGACGTATTCGATGCCGAAGCTGAACCGGTATTTGCCCAGGGCCACCCGAATGGCGTCCAGCAGCTCGGTAATGTAGAGGCCCGGCTCCTTTTCGATAAACCGTTCGGCCCCCAATTTCTGCAGAGCCTGCAGCGCCATCGCTTTAGTGCCAATCGCGGTGATGATCAGACAGGGCATGACGCCCCGCAGACCCAACCGTTCCACCTCGCGCAGCAGCTGCATGCCGCTTTGATCGGTTTCGTCGTCTGCGAGCCGCACGTCAATAATGGCCAGATGAAAGTGCTGCGTCGTGAGCTGCGTGTAAGCCGCCTGGTAATCGGTCGCCAGCGTCACGGCGTAGCCCTCATTTTTGAGATAACGTTGCAGGGTCAGATAAACGTGTGGCTCATCTTCCACCAGCAGCAGGCGCGGGTGTTGAAAGTGCTGACTCATGCTTCAGGTTCCTGTGGAAAAGCGCGGCGGTCCGGCGATGGGCAGCCGCACGAGAAAGCTCGATCCTTCACCGGGACGCGTCTCTTCCAACTCGATGGTGCCGGCATGTCCTTCCACGATCTGCTGGCAGGCGAACAGGCCCAAGCCCCGATCGTGAGTCACGTTGTCCGGATGTTTGGTGCTAAACCCCCACTCCCAGATGCGCGCGCGCTGTTCGACGGGAATGCCGCGCCCGTTGTCGCGAATGCGGACGCGACATTCGCCGTCACGATACTCGATTTCGATTGCGACCTGGCCGGGACGCTCAGGCGGGATCGCTTCATACGCGTTCCGCAGCAGATTCTGAAATAGAATTTCCAGCAGCCCGCGATCGGCGCGAATGAGCGGCAAGTGTGCCGGCTGCTGCAACAGCGGTTCCAGATCGCGATCGAGACGCATTTCCGCCAGCTGTCGCTGTGCTTCGGCGATGACGGCGGCCAGGTCAACCTGTTCCAAAGTCAAATTGCCCAGCTGCACGAACTGATGCAGCAAGTGGCTGATCTTACCGGCCGCGGTCGCGTTGTACTTCAACTCATGTAAAGGTGCAGCATCGCCTTCCACCCATTGGCGCTCGATCTCGGCGACGAGATCAGGAATATTCGCCACGGTGTTATTAATCTGATGGAGCAGGCCGGTCGCCAGACGTGCGTTGCGATACTGTACTTCTTGATCGCGCATCATCTCTAACCGCCGATTGGCCTGCTGCAAATCTTCTATTTTCCGTTTGAGCTCGCCATGCACTTGCCCATATAACCGCGCGTTTTCCAGTGCCAGCGCCACCTGATGGGCGAAGGTCAGCAACAAATTGAACTCCTCCTCCGACGGGCTGAATTCGCCCACGCTGGTCAGCAGCATGACGCCATGTTGGGCGTGATCGTCTCGCAGTGGCAGCGCGATCAGGGTTGTCATATCGGAACGGCCAAGGAGTTTGGACCAGCCGTCAGGTTCAGCCGGCAGATCGCTGATGCTGAGTGAGCGACCCTCCTCAAGCACCTCGTGGTGTAAGCGCGCGGGCAGTGCGGCCAAGTCCATGGTTTCCGGTAGATCAGGGAGGCCGTGGCGCACGGCAAAGCGCAGCGTGTAGGGGCTTTCCCGTTCCGCGATCGCACAACCGTTAAGGTTGAAGTCGTGCAGCAGGCGTTCGGCCACCGCCTCAAACAAGGGCTGCATCTCGGGTGAGGAGAGATCGAGCAGATCAATGATCGTGTCGTGCAGATCGCGCAGGATGTCCACCAGGCGTGCGTTCTCCAACCATGGCGCGACTTCGCCCGCAAACAACGTCAGGAGCTTCTCACTCTCTTCGCTGAAAGCGTGTGTGCGTTTGATATTATCCAGGCAGAGCACGCCCAGGATCCCGCTGCGGCCACGCAACGGCACGCCGATGGTGGAGCGAACCCGATCGGGGGTTTGGCTTAACCGCTTGTAGCGCAGATCGTTTCGAGTGTCGCGCACATTCCACAGGCGGCCGGTCTTGTACACGTAGCCCGCCAACCCCTTGCCCGGCGTGAACTGCGCTTCCTGGCGCACCTCGGCCGAATAGCCGGTATCCGAGCGGATGATGAGCAAGCCGCTGGCGCGATCGTACAGATAGATCGAGCCCATTTGCGCCTGCCGGCCCAGCGCATTCACGGCGCTGCGCAGGGTCTGATCGAGGATGTCTTGATAGCTGCCTTTGGAATTCATCAAGCGCCGCATCAGGGTCAACAGGTTCTGCAAGTCCTGGGCGCGCTGCATGGCGTCGCCATACAGCCGCTCGTGCTCGGCGCGATTTTTCAGCGCGCGCGCCGCGTGCCGCAAATAGCCTGCCATCTCCAGCATCTGCTCGTGTTTGCGACGGTAGTCCGAGCGCGCGATGAAGCCTTCGACGGCGACCAGGCCCTGAATATCTTCCGGCGAGGGCCGCAGTGGCACGTACAACGTCAAGTGATGATGCTCGGTGGGCTGCAACCAGAAATCTTGCAAGCTCCGCAGCGCGCGGATCTCCGGTTGCTGCAAGGCATTGATGGCGATGTCTTCCGCGCGGCGGGTGCGGGCCGCCGGTTTGAGCGGATCGATCCGCACCAGGACATTGAGCTCTTTATCATAGTCGTACAGGCGCAGCTGCAGATGCGGGTAGGCCGTCTCAAAGCCGCGCGCCAGATAGCCGAAGGCGTCGCGTTTGCTTTGCACCGAGTACATGGTGCTGACCGCGCCCAGCATCACGCGCGCGCGCTCCTCGGCGGTGCCCCGGTTACCCGATCGGATTTCGACACCCAAATGGTGAATGGCGGATTCCCAATCGCCGGCGGCCAGAAAGATGCGGCCCACCCGCTCTGGCGTGAAGTGCCTTTCGAGCAGGCGAAAGTGCAGATCGCTTTTGATCGTGAATTGTCGATTTTCCAGGCGCACGAAACCGGAAGTCGTCAACGGGTCGGGTTGCAGCAACGGATCGAGATTGATCTCGTTGGACGGCACTTTACCTTCGCGCATGAGGCGCAGCATGTTGCGCAGCACGTCGGGATCGTCTTCGATCTGGCGCAACCCTTCCGTCACCGCTTCGCGTCCGCCATGCAGCACCAGACTCTCAATGGCTTCGTCGACTACCTCCGGGGTGATGCGGCGTTTGCCGTGTCGTTGCGAGAGCAGACAGCATTCGCGGCAGACTTCGCTCACGAGCGTGCGATCCCCGCCGGTCTGCTCGTGAAGTAAGTGCAGCGCCTGTGGGGTCGGCCGCGGGCACGCTTCCGTCATCTGCTGGTGCGCAAATTCGGTCGTGTCGTCCAGTGAGAAATCGCGGACGAGGACCAGATCGCTGATGTTCTCAAAGGGTGAAGTGGGGCCTAGCGTGCTGCGCGCCAGACTGTGTGAGGCGCACACCACGGCCAGAAAACGCCACTGGGTGGCGGTACTCTGATAAGCCGCGCGCAACACTTTGAGGAGCTCACTGGAATAATCGGGTGAAGCCGCTTCCAGATCGTCGATGCACAAAACCACGCCGGTCTTCAGCAGGCCGGGCAGATTCGCCAGGAACGATGTCAGATCGGCCGGTGTCTTGAGCTCGGTGCGCGGCAGGTGCCGGTGATAATAGCGGTTGATCTTGGAGGCAATGAGCTCGCGCAGGGACGTATAGAACGCGGCGTCCGAAGTAATGCGCGCGTCCCACAGACTGAGGTACACACTGGTGTGGCCCAGCTGCCGATCGATCGCCTCGCAGGCCGCGCGCATAATCTGGCTCTTATGATGATACCGCGGCCCGATCAGGCGGCAGCAGCGTCCGGCGCGGACCGCACTGAGAATGCTGCTGATTTCGAGCTGTCCGCCGATGAGCGGCTGCTTACGAAAGCGTTTGATGGAGGGGGGAATCGTACTGCTGGACTTCATGATGCCGACTCCGGGTGCAAGGCGGTGGCGGCCAGAAAATCGCGCCGCGCCTTACCAAAGACGAAATCGAGCGAGTAGGTCTCGGCCAGCATGGTCGCCAGCAAAGGAATGCTGAGGCGATACCGTTTTTGTTTGGGACCAGTGAGCACGCCGGCTGTCACCAGGTTGTCGCAGGCCGTATTGAGCTGGCTGAGCTCCACCTGCAAGCTGCGGCGGCCTAACTCCGCATCGATCTCTTTGAGGCTGAAAGTTGTCTCGGGCGCGTCGATCGTCGCCACCATGGCAAAAACGATCGCGCGTTCCAGCGGCAGCGTGTTTGACAGGAAAGTCTGCATGAGGAAACGCCGGAAATCGTTGTCGTCATAGACGACCTGCAAGTCGGCCACCGATAAGATGCGGCGCTTGGTGCCTTCAAGTTGATCCAGGAGCGACTTGCAGTAGAACTGTACCAGATTGGGATGACCGGCGGTCTCCTGGTAAATGTGCTGCACGATCTCTTCGCGATGTTCCAACTTGATGCGCAGTTGGTCCAGCGGCTCAGTCACCATTTTGCGGACATCGTCCAGTTTGAACGGCCCCAGAGTCAGCTCAATGCCGAAGTGATACAACGGAGTATCAATGAGGTGCAGCGTGCGATCTAATTCGCGGAACCCGGCGAGAATGAAACGGGCATAGCCATCCTGGGCCGAGGCGTGACGCATGGCTTCGAAGACGTGATAATCTCCGGTCAGCTGTTGCAGCAGCCCGTCCACTTCGTCAAGCAGATACGTGATCCGGCCGCCCTGGCGGCCGGCCAGATATTGAAACAACTGCGCCTTGAAGCGCTGTGACTGCGATTGCCGCTCGAAGCGTTTGATGTCACGCGGATTCAGTTGTGAAATGATCTCTTTATAGAAGTCATCTTCGCTTTGCAAGACGCTGCAGTCCACATAGACCCGGCGCGGTTGTTCGCCGGCCGGGTCGCTCAAATCGAGGCGGCGCTGAAGTTCGCGCAGCAGCGATGACTTTCCAATGCGGCGCACGCCGACGATGAGGTAATTATCATGTTGTTGGCGCAGGATTTGCTTGAGATCGAATTCCCGTCCAAAGAAGCGATTGCCGGTGACGAAACGCCCGGTTTCATACGGCGAAAGGTCGGACAGCGGAATTTGTTCCAACAGCCAGTCTTGCATGACGCGCGAGGGCGAAGCCGCCTCGGCAATGGCCCGTTGCTGCACCGCGTCGATGACGGCGAACTGGGTGAAGTGCCCGGCGTGCGAGAAGGCCGCTTTTAAAGCTTCGTGCAATTCAGCAGTTTGCCATTCCACCAACACCAACACGACCTCGGCATGCCAGTCGGCTTCACGCACGGCATCACGAACTTCCTCGGCCAGATCGAAGATGGCTAGACTTTGGTGCTCGGGTTTGTGGACCCACAGGCAGGGCGTCTGATCGGTCAGGCTCAACTTCCAATCGGCCAGATCGATCAAGAACGTATCAAAGTGGGCCTGGCGCAGCGGACCACGATAACGGAAGTGCAAACGCTCGTGCAATGCACGAATGACGAGGGGCAGTTCACTCATACAGACGCTCCTCACTGTCGGTGACAGGCCACATCCTGCTGGCCGGCGCTAAAGCTCAAGATAACCGGCTTCTAGGACGATCGGACTTGGGTGGTAGCGGTGGCTCAGCTGGCGGCTCGCGTCGCTGGTCTGCCGACGGTTGATTGATGACACGCGGTTTTGCATCTGCCACATACGACTCCACGAGTTCGTTGAGATTGATAATCGCTTCACCGGCCCCCGTTTTAGCCAGATTCTCGACGAATTCCGTGATCAACGCGCGACGATAATCCGCGGGATTAAACTCTTCGCCGGCCAGAATTTGTGCGCGGCGCTGGGCGTTCTGCTCGTGGCGATTGGTCAAAGTGGCCGGCGGCTGGACCTGCAGGATCATTACAGGTCGATTGCTGGGAAAGGCAAAGCCCAGCGGCGACATGTCAGCCTGCAACGCCCGGCTGATTTCTTCTTCGGCGGCTTCCAGCACTTGCGCCTGCGGCAACTCCAGCGAGTTTCGCCGACTGACCGAAATGCGGGCCGCCCGTTCGGCAAAGGAAGTGACCAGTGTCAACCGCATTTCTGGAGTGGTACGCACCAAGGCCCAGGCAAACTGCGGCGCCCGACGCGGATCATAACCGTAGAGGAGGCTGAGACGTACGGTGATGGGCAAGCCATCCTGTGACAGTATGTCGGAAAAAACGAATGAATGCCGCTGTGCTCCGACCGCGATCT
>JAUQXC010000642.1 GCA_030834825.1 Thermoflexales bacterium | reverse complement strand
TTGCCGAGGCGCTTTTTGCGACGAGCGTGGCTTGGGGTGATTATGATGGGGACGACGATCTCGATCTGGCTGTAGGCAGCTGGGACCGGATTCGCCTCTATCCTAACCACAATGGCGTCTTAACTTACACGGCGATTTGGTCGTCGACGGCAGACAACGAGACGCAGAGTGTTGCCTGGGGGGATGTCGATGGCGATGGCGATCTGGACCTGGCAGTGGGTAATCACTATCAGGCGGATCAGATCTATCGGAACGATGGGGTCAGTGACGGGGTGCCACAACTGACGGCGATCTGGTTATCGCTGGAAGCCGCGGACACACATGTTGTGGCCTGGGCCGATTATGATAGCGACGGCGATCTCGACTTAGCGGCATCGGGAGATAGTCAGCCAAATCGGCTGTATCGCAATGAGGGTGGCAACCTGACGCCCAGCGCGACCTGGTCATCGCTTGAGCCCGAGCGCACCTATGCCCTGGCGTGGGGCGACAGCGATGGCGATGGCGATCTGGATCTGGCGGTTGCCAACTATTGCAGCAATTATGCGGGTTGCCGCTCGGTACGGTTGTATCGCAATGACGCCGGTGCATTCTTGGCGAATGCGATTTGGTCGTCACTGGAAGTCGACAACAGCACCAGCCTGGCCTGGGGTGACGTCGATAGTGATGGCGACTTGGATTTGGCGGTTGGCAATGATGGACAACCTAACCGATTATATCTCAACGTCAATGGCAGCTTGGCTTCATCGGCGAGCTGGTCATCGATCGAAGTCGACGACACGACGAGCGTCGCTTGGGCCGACTATGATCATGACGGTGATCTCGATCTTGCTGTCGGCAACGGCGGCAGCCCCGGCCAACCGAATCGGTTGTATCGGAATGACGGCGGTACGTTGACAGCCTATGCCAGCTGGACGGCGCTTGAAGCCGATTCGACCCAGGGCCTGGCCTGGGGGGATGTCGATAAGGATGGCGACCTCGACCTAGCGGTAGCAAATGTATACGGCGCGCCTAATCGCATCTACACCAATCGTCGTTACGAGCCAGTGCAGCCTGGCGCAGTTCCGATGCTTCAGGTGACTCGGCCAGGTCCCAACGCCAATTCCTACGCGCTTTCCAAGATTTGGTCTGATCCCATCATTCCGCTCACTTATACGTTATCCGATCGGCAAGGCCGTCCGGTCAAGATGATTAACGCTTGGTACTCGCCCAATGGCGGCGGGCAATGGTTGCCCGCCGTTGCTGCCTCGGGAACGAGCACCACTAACCTCACCACTTCAAGTACCGGGCAAGCTTATACCTACATGTGGGATGTCGCTGCCAGTGGGTTCTTTGGCCAATCCGACAACGTTGTTTTTCGTCTGCAAGCCGTACCAGCCATTGTCACGGGAACGCACAACGCGATGCCTGGGCCCTATCTCTATGGCGCCTACGCTTCACACACTTTCCCCTTTCGCGTGCGTGGCACACAAGTGCGTGTCGTCAGCGATACGCAACCGCTCTCGAATGCTATCGTCTATCGGTTGCCGGCCGGTCAATCGAGTGGCGGTTCGCTATTCGCCGACGCGGTTGGCGTCCCCTTTCATACCGATGGGCAAGGCTACCTGCAGGGCCGGGGCGAGCTCAAAATGGGTGATCAATTGCTGGCCCTGGCCCCAGTTCATTCAAGTATTCACTACGAAGGCGTGGTGGATCTGGACGGTATGGATGATTACGTGATCAGAAATCCGTTTAACACTGCGCCAATCACGGCCACAACCATTTCGTTCTGGATGCGCTCTGACGATCACAACGGTCAAGGTACACCATTCTCGTACGCGACGGCCAGCGATGCCGACGAATTTCTGATCACCAACTACAACGATCTTGCCCTCTATCGCGGCGCGATCAGTGTCACGACAGGTATCTCAGTGACCGATGGTCTATGGCATCACATCGCTGTGACCTGGCGTGAATCAGACGGACAGGTCAAGCTGTATAAAGATGGCAGCGCCGCTTACACGGGAACGTTGGCCGCCTCGTCGCTGATCACGGGAGGAAGCCTCGTGCTTGGACAGGATCAGGATTACGTCGGTGGTGGTTTCGATCCAGTTCGCGCTTTCAAAGGCAGCCTGGATGAAATTCACGTCTGGAGCATCGCCCTCGACGAAGCGCAGATTCAGGCCGACATGAACGATCCACTGAACGGCGATGAGGACGGCTTAGTGCTCGCCTGGTCGTTCGATGCTCCGGTCGCTGATGCTGTTCCCGATCGTACCCCGAACTACAACGAGGGCACACTGTTGGGCGCGGCGTGGAATAGTCGCTCGTTTGGTGGATATACAGTCTATCAAACGAATGGTGTTCCGACTGCGATCGGCTTGGGTACACATCCGATGACTCAAACGGGCGTGCAGACGTTGACGGTCTCAGCTGCGCATCCGCTCATCCTCTTCGATTTAGACGTCTCTTTGGAATGGGACGCGCATAAGCAGACCGCCTACCTCCAGCAGCTAGAGAATGATCTGGCTAAAGCCTCAGCCTACCTCTATGATTTCACCAATGGACAAGTGGCGCTCGGGCAGTTGAGAGTGCATCAAAATGCCGACGAGTGGTTGTCCTCGCAAGTGGTTGTTTATGCCACCAATCGTTTGCGGCCCTTAGCCGTACAGGGCGGCATTGTCACCGAGCCGATCACGGATCCTCAGCGCTCGAACATCATCTATGCGCCGGGGCAAGTGCGTATGGGCGCCGTCTGGAATCGCTATGGTGAGCCTGGCGGTGATATCAGCGATTGGCCGTTGGCCCTGGCGCACGAGTTGAGTCACTACCTGCTCTATCAAGAAGATGTCTATCTGGGTCTGAGTGATGCTGGCCTATTGATTCCCATGAATACGTGTACCGGCAGTGTCATGGGCGATATGTACAACCCGGATAACACCGAGTTCATTGATGACCAACAACACTGGGACATGAACTGTGTCAATACCTTGGCTAATCGCACCTTGGGTCGCACCGAGTGGACGACTAATCGGCTGTGGTATCCCTGGCTGATCACGCCCACGCTGATGAACACCGGTCCCAGCCGCATGCCGTTCGATCTGACCCGCGTCACCATCGCAGCTCCGCTCTCGCCCACCGACGCGTTGGACGATCCGACTTTCTATCTCGACTATCAAGCGGGCGAGAGCAGCTCTTCCGAAGCACGCGCTTATATCTTCCGCAGCAGCGATCAAGGCGACTACGTCGTTGATCTCGGCAGCCCATTGGGTGGACAGAATCGCATTTACGCGCGCGGTGCGCAGCCCGGCGATCGGCTGTGTGTGCTCGATGCAGCGCGTCGGCAATATGGCTGCGAGATCATTGAGCTGGGCGATGAACGGCTCGGCCTGAAAGCGGATACAACCTGGCGGCCCGTCGTTCAGTTAACACCGGTGAATTCGCAGACCATCGCCATCGAGGTCAGTGGACTGTCGGAAGCCCTGGCCCTTCACGCACGCCTCTATCCTGAGAATGGCTTTGGCGGCGAAGCGATCACGTTGGCATCCGCTGGCGTGACCTACAGTGGAACATTTCATCTGGCTTTTCCGGCCATGCTGGGACACGTTCAGATCTGGATTGATGAACCGGCCACGGAGGATAATCCGCGTCGCGAAGCCATGGTGACTTACAGCCTGGGCGGCAATCCGGGCAATTGGCTCGCCTTACGTGGAGGCTGGCCTGCGTTGCGTGGCGGTTGGCCCGCCTTGCGTGGTGGCTGGCCTGCACTTCGTGGCGGCTGGTCGGCATCGCGCAGCAGCTCTGCCCCATTAGCTTCGCCGGGCGGGCAAATGCTGTTCTTTACAGCCGATCCTACTTCAATCCCAGAAGGCAATTTGTATACCATGGGGGGGATGACCGGGTTACCGCCTTTGCCTACTGGCAAGACGGCGATCGGGCAAGGCTATAGTTTGATCGCCTCGCCGAATGTGACTCAACTGATCACCGGTTCGATCAGTTTTCAATATTTGAGCATGGATGTCTTGGCCGAACAAGCCGATGAAGAGCAACTCACGATTCATTATTGGGATGGCCAGACCTGGCAAGCGTTGGAGACTATACGCTCACCTTACTTCAACATGGTGTCTGCGCCCAGTCACGGGCCCGGCGTGTACGCATTGATGGTTGGTGTGACCATCCCCCAGATTGAAGCGATCGATCCTGTGCAGGCCGTCAATAATGTGACGACCACCTTGACGATCAGCGGTCACGATTTTCTTCCGCCAGTAGATGCGCTCCTGATCGGTTCCACGACGACACACACCTTGCTGCTCGTGTCTGTCAGCCCGATCTCGATCACGGCCATCATCACGCCGGATTTACCAGCACATGAATACCGGGTGCAGGTCATCAATCGCTATGATGCGTCATTCTATGACGCGTCCTCATCCGGCTCGCTGCCCTTTGCTTTATATGATCCGGCTGCTGCCTGTTTCTATGATTTCTTCGAGAGTGGCTCAAGCAAATGGCAGCGCAGCGGCACGTGGAACATCATCACGCTGCCCAAGGGCAATCAAGCGTTGACAGATAGCCCGGGCAATTCTTATGGCGTCACCGTTTCACCGACGCTGTCGGCAACGACCAGCAACACATCGGCGGCGTTCAGTTTGAACGGCTGCTCTCATCCCATACTTACCTTCCGTCACGATTACGTGATCGATAATCGCCCGCCCAGCCAGGATGGGGGGCGAGTGGAAATTTCCACGGACAACGGCGTAACCTGGCGTGAGTTGGCACGCTATGCCGGCGGGCTGCGAACCAGTCTGAGCAAAGTGCTGGTCGATTCGGAATGGGCTGATGTTCAGTGGAAAGACGTCGAGATCGATCTGAGTGCTTACACGGGCACCGTGCGCTTGCGTTTCACGCTAGAGGTTGATCGGGTGGGGGCTGATCGGGGCTGGGTGCTTGACCAGGTGATGGTGCGTGCGAAGCCACACGGCACTCAAGTTTTCCTGCCCGCCATCTTGAGGTGAGGTTAATGTTGTTGTCGGCATCCGTTTATCCGTTACCTGTCCGTTGCGTCGCATCCGGCCCATGCTGGCGGTATTCATTCGCGATCTCACGGTTCACCGGAATGGCTGAGAAGGACTCGCGCATTCCAGCATCCGTAATCTTAGCTCGGACACGCATCACCAATCTGTGCGCTGATTGTAAAGCAGCCAAGGCGTGCTCAACTTGTCCAGCGGCTAGAAACACTTGATAACAGATGTAGTAATCGCGGTGAGGAAACTCGGCTCCTGCGCCGTCATGCGCATCAAGAATTGATTTGGCCTGTTCTGCATAGCCTAATGCTGCAACTATCTCGTCTGTCATCAGCTTCGCCGAAGCTAATGTGACCAAGTCTGTGGTTGTCCACAGTTCCAATCCAATCTCGCGGTGCATCGTCAAAGCACGATTGGCCTGATTTATTGCTTGATCAATCTCTCCTGCGCGCAGACTTACCGTGCTCAAATGGCCAAGGCAGATGGATACCAGGCGGATATCATTTTGCACTTGAGCCAGATTCAGACCTTGCGTCAGTAACTGGCTGGCCAGCGCCAAGTGACCTGTATCCCGCGTGACCTGTCCCAAATTACAGAGCGTATATGCTTGTCCAGCCTCATCACCAATGGATTGCGCCACTTTTAAGGCGTTTTGCAAGTGTGCCTGTGCCTGGGGCAGAACGCCTACCAAAAGATAGAGTACGCCAAGGCCATTGAGTACATTAACTTCATCCCAACGGTTACCTAATGCCCGCGCGATGGATAGGGCAGCCTTGAAGTATGTCTCGGCTTCGGCATAACTGCCTGCTTCGACGTAGGCCACGGCGAGATTGTAAGCACTTAACCCTTCGCCCGCGCGGTGACCGATGACCCGTCGAATCTCTAATGCTTCCCGGTGATAGTGTTGCGCGCGATCGAAATCGCGTTGGTAAGCGGCCAGCATGCCCAGGTTGTTGAGCGCCTGGGCTTCATCGAGACGATTGCCCTGCAGACGGCTTAACTCCAGTGCGTGCTCAAAGTGAAGTTTGCTCTCCGCGTAGTGTCCCTGTTGGCAGGCCGCAATGCCCAGCCCGTTCAAAGTCCGAAGGACCACCAGGGGCTCTTCTGCTGAGCGATTGCCCCGATCGGCCACCACATCCAAGGCTTGGCTATACCACTCGCGTGCGTGATCGAATTCGCCTTGCCGGGCCGCGATCGCACCGAGCTGGTTCAGGCAGCGCGCTTTGCCCAGGGCGTCCGCACGTTGCTCGTACTCGATTGAGGCTCGTTCGATATAAGCCTGCGCTTGCGGATAGTCGCCGGTCGCTTCGTAGTAGTCGCTCCACAGCCTCGCCGTTTCAGACGGTGGGACGCCGGCCACGACATCCAGGGCGCGCAATTCGAGCAGTTCTTCATCCCGCTCACCTAAATTGTGCCACGCTTCCACTTTGCCTTTGCGCCATTCCCACTGGTCGGCCCGCCGCAGCGCCCGCGTGAAGTAACCGAGCGCTGTGCGGTTCACGCCCTTTCGTTGCGCTGAGCGTGCGGCCTGGTCCAGGTAAAACACGGCTTTCTCGTCAAAGTCGCTGCGATCGTAGTGATGGGCCAGTTGTTCAACCCGCTCCGGCTGCAAAGTCTCCAACGCCGATCCTACTGCGCCATGGATCAAGCGGCGCTGTTCGTCTGGCACGCTGGCATACGTCACTTCCTGCAAGACGGGATGCGCGAAAGAGTAGAGCGACTGTGGGAGTAACGCTGTCGGGCGCAACAGATCATGTGCCGCAAATAAATGCACGTGTTCTTCCAGCTGTGCCTGATCAAGGCGTGCAGGGTGAGAGCGCTCCAGTAGATCCAGACTGAATTCTTCACCGATCACACTGGCGACCTTCAACGTCAGCTTGTGATCGGCCGACAAACGATCGAGCCGCGACTGTACCAGCGCCTGCAGCGTGTCGGGGATATCCAGGTCGGCGGCCGCTAACGCCGCCGTCTCAGTCAACCCCCACTCGCCCTCGCGTTTTTCCAGGCACCCTGCGCTGAGTAACGCCGTCAAGACCGAATCGGCCAGCGACCACTGTCCCTCTTCCGATCGGACCAGCTTGGCCGAATCGGCCAGCGCTTCGACCAGCTGCTCGATGAACAAGGGATTGCCCTGTGTACGGCGCTGGACCAGATCGATCACCAGCGGATCGATCTGGCCCTGCAAGCGTTGAGTCACGAGGGTGTGCAGCGCCGCGTCAGAGAGCGGAGCTAAGGCGATCGTGTGGTAATGGGCCGTTTGATCCAGCTCAGCCAGCACCGGGCGATCATCCCGGTGCACGACAGCGAACAAGATGGGTTTATCGGCTACGGCACGCGCCAGCGTCAGCGTCAATTGCTGCGAAGCCTCGTCGAGCCATTGGATATCTTCCAGGACAATTACGCGGGGTTGACGCCTAGCCCAGCTGCCCAATAAGTCCAGCACGAAATCAAAGAGCATGGCCTGACGCTGTGGCGCCTCAAGCGTGCGCGTAGTGGTGGTGTCGGGGATCGCCAGACCCAGCAGCTCGCTCAACAGCGGCAGACGTTCCAGCCAACGCTCATCTAACTCTGTCACACATTGTTCGATCTGCGCCAACTCTTGTGTGGCATTCCATGCAACGGGCAAGTCCTGATCTGCCACGAACAAGGCCTTCAGTATCTGCCGCCACGGAGAGTAGCTGGTTTGCTGAGTGGAACTATGGCACACTCCCTGAGCGACCATCACGTGTTGTGTCACGGCCCGCTCGATCAACACGGCCTTAAGGCGACTCTTGCCGATGCCGGCTACGCCGCTGATGCGCAGTGTGCCTCCTTGCCCGGCCAGCGCCGCTTGGAGCAACCGATCGATCTGATCAAGCTCGTGCTCGCGCCCGATCAGCGGCGTCAGCTGCTTGCCGCTGAGGGCCGTATGTTCGCTCGTTACGAGGTAGGCCGGTTGCAGAGCGGTCTTGCCCTTAATCTGAATTTGCCCCAAGGATTGGAAGTGATAGCTGCCGATCGCCGATTCAAAGAGGCGTTTGCTGACGAGAATCTGTCCGGGCCGGGCCAGTGACATCAGGCGGGCCGCCAGGTTGACATCGTCACCCAGAACGCCAAACGTGCAATGCGTCGAGCTGCCGTAAATGCCGGCAAACATCCGGCCCTGACTGAGGCCGATTTGCACCTGAGAGATTGAGGACAATTCCTGTGGAGGTGAGATCAATTGTCGGGCGGCCGCCAGCGCGCGTTGCGCGTCATCGTCGTGCGCCACCAAGGCGCCGAACGTCGCATACAAATAACTCGCTTTGTCGCCAATCGTCAACTGAATCAGGTGGCCGCCATGTTGATCGACGACGTGCTGCGTCCAGCGCATGAAAGCGTCCAGCGTCTGCCCGGCGTCGACGGCGTGGTCGTAGTCGATCTCGCCAAACTTAAGAAACAACGCAATCGCCGCGCGGCTTTCGGCCAGGAATTGCGCCGAACTGTGACACAGGCGATCATAAACCGGCCGCAAGAGCCAGGGGCGCAGTTCTTCAGCGCTGAGTGTCAGCGCACTCGTGTCCGGCCACGGCGTAGCGATCGCGCGCTCACGCAACCCGGTCAGGACGTAGTAGACTTGTGGCCGATCGGCCAGCCTGCGCTCAACGGTTTGCGCAGCGGCACCGAGTTGCGCCTTGATCTCCGACCCGATGATGACTTCACCTTTGCCCGCGACTTTCTCCGCCGCCGACATCCGCAACAAGGTCGAGCCGGCCAGTGTATCGAGCAACTGAATGTCCGGATCGCCGACGAGGAAACGTCGCGCCGGTCCGGCGGCTAAAGCAATCTTGACGGCGAGTGGCGCCTCCGGGCCGGCGGTGATCGGCGAGCGGGTGAGCTGCTCCATGGCGGCTTGCATCTCCAGCGCGCACGTCGCGGCGCGCGGGCCAGGATCGTCATCAAACCAACACGTGATCGCATCACCGCTGAAGCTGATGATGCTGCCGCCATAGCGCTGCACCTCGGCAATCAAAGCCTCGTAGATCGTGTTCAATTGGCGCGTCAATTCCTCAGGCCCCACGCGCCGCCCATAAGCTTTCAGCAACGCTTCGGTCAGAGGCGTGAAGCCGGAGATGTCGGCGAACAAGGCTGTGCCGTAGACATGCTCAGGCAGGGAAGTATGCTTGACTAGTGCCTGAAGTCGATCGGTGGGGATGAAGGATTTCAAGGGCTTCACAGTTTTATCCTGGCGTGACCATCCGTCGCGGAGGAATTCGACCGGATGATCGGTTCAAAACAAAAGCGCAGAAACTGTAGCATCGATCCCGGTTCTACTCAAGCTAGCGGAACCCCGCATTGATCAACCAAAACGGCCCGACCTTATGCCGCTTGAAGATCGGGCGATTTACGGTGCCGCTGGATAAGCAAATCATTATTGTGGCGGGGCAACAGCTGATTACTTCTTGAGTAAGGTCGGCAAGTAAGTCTGCATCCCTCCAACGAGCACGCTGACCGTCACCGTTCGGATCACACTACCACTCGTCGCCGTGATCGGAATGGAATACCAGGCAGCTGACGTGCCAACTGGATGAGTATCCAGCACGGTCAATGTGACCGTTCTGGGGAGTGTGAAGTTGATCGCGGACAGTTGCAGTGTCAGGCTGGGTGATGGGCTGGTAGTAGTCGCCGTTACGCTATTAGCGAAAGCCGCCGAAGGTGTAAAAGCCAATTGGTACGTTGCGGTGCCACCCGGATCAATTGCCCGGCTGGTCGGATTTGCTTGCAGTGCAAAGTCTTGAATTGCCTGCCCCGAATTGGGATCGACCATGAGTGACGACACATCCACCGCCTCAAAATCTGATCCCACCACCACATCCAATTCGTGCAGCATATCATTGTCCCAGCGCTCATCAGGCGCGCCGCTGATATACCAACTCGATCCATTGTCAGCCAATATGAGGCCATACTTTTTCATCGCACGCAGAATCACCTTGGTCGGTTCGGAGAAACGATTGTCGATGGCAAAGCTGGCCTTCAAGCGGAAACGCTGGCCCATGGGTGGATATTGCGATCCGGTTAAATCCGAAGCATGGTGTCGCGCAGGCCAGACATAGGCGTGGCGCGTCTCTGGCACGGTGAAGCGAATGGCGTGGTTGATCTCACCGGCGGCTACTTCATCGTAGCGCACCAGGCCGGGCAAGATGGGCAGTCCGGCCGCATCGGCCGAGGTCCAACCAGCAGGGCGCAGTGGGCCGTTGAGGGTGAGCGTGTATACTGCCCCCGAATCCGCATTCCAACTGCCGTTGCTTTGTGGAAACGCATCGTATAGTTCATACAACTTGCATTCACCCTGCCGCACGATCAACACGTGTCGATCGCCATCGCTATCCGGGCCACCTTCGATGGGCGCGGCGGTCGGGACGGGGTAGGGTCCGGGATCACTTTCATCTCCAGACTCGGTCCAGTTGAGGTTGACCAGCGGCTGCGTCTGCGGCACGACGATATACGGAATGCCGATCGGCCCACCGCCGGGATCGGGCCAGATGCCCGATCCGAAATCGGCGTGCACGTTGTCCGCAGCGCCGATGGTGTTGATATAGGCGCTGGAGTGGGAATCGACTGGCAGCTTGTCGATCGGTACATTCCAGACATTATCGGCGGGCAGCACGGGACAACCGCCCAACATTGGCGGGGCCGTCGGAGCCGATCGGACTTGCGAAACCAACAGCAGCAAACCGATCATCAGAGCAGAAGTGATCCAGAACTTGCGCAGCATATATGACCTCCACGGTGAGATGATTGCACCGGCGACTACGGGGCGTATTGGGCAACCATGCAACCCAACGGCGGACTGTGTTGACAACACTGGATTCCCGCTGACAACGTGCGGGAATGACGGCACAGTAGCGATGCAGGTAAGATGCTTTCATCATAAGCAGGACTGTACGATTGACAAGAGTACGCTAGTCAAACATGACAACCGCCGGGCGATCAACAATCGCCCGGCGGCTTCCGTAAGCATTCCTTGTGCGATGGAGACGAGGCCTTACGCTAATCGACGACCTCGACCGACGTATTGGCTACGCCAGCCATCACCCGGAATGTTTATACGGCGTTGTGCCAGAAACCGGGTTTCTTTCGTTCAGACCGAAGGAACGATTGGCAGGGAGAAACCGGGTTTCCAGGGTCGTTCAACTGATCCCGATCCCTGTTCCCTGATGCCCGCTCACTGCTTCTTAATCTTCACTGCCACGTCATGCGCCAATGCCGAAACGTTCAGTGTCAGCTTGCCGTTCGCAACGGAGTGCGTGGTGGTGCTCGTCGTGCCGGTCGCCGTGTTGAACCACGTCGCTTGATAGGTCCCATTCGCTAGGCCACTGATCTCCAGCGCAGCCGTCGCCGGGGTGACGGACTGTCCATCGGCGACGCGCTTCCACGTGTCCTGGGCGTTATCGATCCACAACAGGCCGCGGCCGCCGCTCGCATCGAGCTTGCCCCAGGCGCGCACGGCGCCGCTGGTGGCGGTGATTTTCAGCGCGCCGGTGTCGCTGCCTACATCGGCATAGCGCCCGTTGGTCAGCGGTTCGCCTTGCAGGAACTGCTCGTAGCGCAGATAATCGCCCCACAAGTTGTGCGTGTCCAGATAATCGGTATACCACTCGCCCGCACATTGATCGCCCATTTGCGCCCAGAGCTGTTTGTGATAGTAAGTCGCTGCGCCGTTGCCCAGATCGATCGGATCGTAGTTGTCGCCGCTCCAGACGCCGGCCTCGCCGCGCACGATGGGCTTGTTCTGCGCGAACTCGGTGCGGTATTCGGCGAAGCGGCGCTGGCATTCGCGCACATTGGCCGCCGAGTCGGTGTAGAGATTGCTGACCAGCTCGCCATCGCCGGCCGGCCGTGCGTACCAGTGCTTGTCGGCGTAATCCATCAACGGGCCGTACCGCGCATCAGTCCAATAGGGTACGACGAAGTAACCCCAGAACGAGTTGCTGAGCAGAATGCGGCGCGGTGCGAGTGACTTGATGTAGCTCAGCACACTGTAAGCCGCTTCGTAACTTTCGTCGGTCAACATGTTCTCGTTGCCCAACTCCAGCGAATGCAGTGCGGTGGAGTAAGACCAGCGGGCGACGAAGTAGCGCGCATACGCTTTCTGCAACCAGCGCGGCACGCTGCCGTTCTGGCTGTAGAAGTTATTGATGTCCCAATCGGGGGTGGACGAACCATCGGCTTGCAGATAGCCCAACACCTGATCGTTTTTGTGGAACAGGGTGAGCTTGTGATACACGCCGTGCTGCTCGCTTAGGCGCATGACTTCATCCAACCGGGCCGCCCCCACCTGATCGATGAACTTGTAGGTGTCGGGATCGCCGCGCGTCAGCAGGTTGGATCCCCAGCCGCCTTGACCGGTTTCATCGCGCTGCAGGGTGACCTCGTGCACGGAGATCAAGCCGGGCGTGTTGTCATCTTCGCTGTAACCGTCGTGCAGCCACACCATCAGCCCGGTCTCCGATCCTTGCTTGATTTCCAGCGTATGCGTGCTCCAGTCGGAGGCGCGGATTTCCTTGACCTGGCTACCCAGCTGGGGCCGGAAGACTTTGTCGCCGGTGACTTTGGCGCGCAGGGTCAGCCGGTAACGCGCGCCCGGCACGGCGGCGATGCTTTGACCCGAGTAGTAATACGGCTCAAAGATGAAGTGATCGTCGTAGAGCGGATCGTGGGCGGTCGAGGTCCAGGCTGGACCGAAGCCCCAACTCATTTTGAGTTCGTCGCCGTAGGGCACGATGTAGTAGTTGCCGCCTTCACCGGTGGGAAACCAGCGCACGAAGCGCACGCCGTTCTGTCCCCAGCGCGGAATATTAGCCCGGATGAGATCCAGGTTGTTCAACGGATTGCCCCATTCCACATTGATCAGCGGCGTGAGGAAGGGCGTGCCATCGTCAAAGGCGAAGTAGTGCGAGTCGGTGGGGCTGACGCGCACAAAGCCACGATTGGCGGAGGCGGTGACGTTGAAGGTTTGCTCGGTGCTCTCAGCCTGCCCGATCGCATCGATCAGCCGCACGCGATAGCGCCACGTCCCGATCGTTTCCGGCGAATAGCGGCAGCGCCAATCGGGTTGGCCCACGGGCGTAAGGCTGGCATCGACGGGCTGGTAGTAGAAGCAGGGCACAGTTTTCTCAGCGCCGCCGGGATTCTTGATCAACAGATCGACGGTGACGCCGCGCTCGTTGTAGGGCGCCGCCGGATCGTAAGGAAAATAGAAGTTGGTGGCATTGGTCGAAACGGTGAAAGCGATTTCGAATTTGCCGTAACGCGGCACACTGGCGCTCAATGGCGTGATCGCTCCGATGCGGCTGGTGGCCTTTTCCGGAACTTTGATGAGCGGGAGATAGAGGCGATAGGTGGCGGCGGGGGCGGCCGAAGCCTGAGGTGAAAGCACTGATTCTGCCTGTGCTGGTGGTGATGAATTGAGGCCGATCAAGATCGCCAGCAATACACCCAAAACGAAAACGGGCACGGCGTGTAGTGAGTGCGCGTGAGTCTTCATACTGCCCTCCTGTTAAAAACATCTCTACGTTTCAGACTGGACAAACCAATACGTTTTTCTACCGATTAACCACGAACATGATACGCAGGAGGGCGTCTAAAGTCTGTAGTACCAACCTACTGCAAACCGCTATTTTGCGGCGTACTTTTGTACTTTAATTTGGGAATCAGCCTTCGGGCAAGCGGGCGATAGGAGATTTGTCATGTAGAAGAGGTGACGAATGAAATGGGTCTGTTGTTTGTGGGATTCAAGCGAGTGCTTTTGTCTTTGT
This sequence comes from Thermoflexales bacterium, assembly GCA_030834825.1. Taxonomy (GTDB): domain Bacteria; phylum Chloroflexota; class Anaerolineae; order Fen-1058; family Fen-1058; genus Fen-1058. Next base: position 845 of record JAUQXC010000642.1, on the reverse strand, counting down.
AAGGAATTCGTTCTATACTGTTGGCGTCTGCGCACATCACTCAAAGAATGTTTACCATGCTTGAACTGATCTTCGTTCTCTTCATGATCTTCTTCGCGATTGCTGCATTCAGTAAGCAACCATGGGGGCTGCTGTTATATATAGTCGCATTTGCTGTGGTCCTCGTGTTAATCGTTGTCATCGTGCGGAGTAGCGGCAAGCCAGATTTCATACTGCTTTACCTGAGCTATGCGGCCTGCTTTTTCGGGGTAGAGACAGGTTTTCTCATCAATCTGGTACGGGCCGGTTTGCCACAGTTTAGCTTTAATCAGGCGAGTAAGTACAGAGGATTATCTGTTGCGATGTCTGTTTTCTGGTTGATGTACGGGGCTGGGGCACTTGGTTATGCCTGGGCAAGCAACACTGCTGTGAGCTATGCGCAAGGTGAAGACGCCTGGACGCTCTATAACAAAGGCAACGAGGGTGTTGCTGCCACTTTCTTCTTTTTTAGTTTGGCCCTATCAGGGCTTCTGGCAAATGGCGTTGGATCGGCGATTACTAAGAAGGGGATTCGCTTCAGACTGGGTTACTTTGTCGAATGGAAACAAGTTGAATCTTACACCTGGCGGGATCATCATCTAACCGTTTATCTCAATGCATCTCCACTGCCGCGCTGGCTGCGTCGCCACAGCACGGTTGTGAAACCTGCCGATCGAGATGAAATTGACCGCCTTCTGGCGCAATATCTGCCAGACAAACAGGTACTATTATCACCACCTGCTCAAGCAACCGCCTAAACAAAACGCCGCCGGACGATCCTCGATCGCCCGGCGGCGCTGTGTAGTACGTGTGTCATTCTGAACGAG